>SLAU01000210.1 GCA_007126675.1 Balneolaceae bacterium | reverse complement strand
CCCGAAACAAGCGTAACCACTACATCCTTTTTCCTGTATTTGAATGAGAAGAGAAATGTGAGAGTGATCAGGAATCCGATCAGCACTCCAACAAGACGGTTCACATACTCGAGCCAGGTGTGCACGGGATTGAACAGTTCGGGATCGTATCCCGGAGGCAGATCAGCTGCATTAGTCGGCGGAATCCACATACCAAAGCACTGTGGCCAGTCGGGGCAGCCCAAACCGGCTCCCGCAGCGCGCACAAGGCCCCCAACCAAAATCAGCACCAGTGTGGCAATAACCGTTGTAATCGCAGTTTTTTGATAGAGATTTAATTTCATTCAGTATTCACAAAAATGGGACAAATTAAACGACAGTATAGCCTTGTTATTTGAAGCTGATATTAAGGTAACATATCATTCTCAAAAAGGTTATTTTGACGGCTGTTAAAATTTTATGTCCCAAATGGAGAATACACAAACTACAGGCAGAAGCCGGTTGAGCATTTTTTTGAGTTCTGCAAGTGATTATTACGAGCTTACAAAGCCCGGAATTACATTTAGTGTTCTTGCCAGTATGCTTGTCGGTTTTTTATTGGGATCTGCCGGCTCTGTTGATTATATGCTTATGTTGCATGCAATTATCGGAACCTGGATGATTGCGGCCGGCACTGCAGCTCACAACATGTTTTTAGAGCGCGGGCTGGATGGACTGATGCACCGCACAAATAAACGCCCTTTCCCCGATTCAAGAATTGAGCCAAAACACGGAGTTACTTTTTCTTTAACCCTGATGTTTTTTGGCCTCATTTATCTTCTTTCGGTTGTAAATGTGGTTGCAGGAATAGTATCTCTTGCCACAACCGTAATCTACTTGTTTGCCTACACCCCGCTGAAACGAATTTCTGCACTCAATGTATTTGTAGGTGCCGTACCGGGCGCCCTGCCTGTGGTTGGCGGATGGGCCGCAGCCACCGGAACCGTTTTTGAACACGGTATGTGGATCTTGTTCGGAATTGTATTCTGCTGGCAGATCCCGCATGTAATTGCAATCGCCTGGGTAACCCGCAAAGATTATGAACACGCCGGATTCCAGATGCTGCCTAAAAATGATCCTAACGGATTAAAAGCAGCCACCTGGGTACTGCTGCCTGCCATCCTGCTATTGCCAAGTATTATCAAGCTCTATACCATGGAATACCTTGGGATGATCTTTCTGATTGGCTCACTGCTGGTAACAACCTGGTTTATCTGGTACAGCATACGTTTTGCCATCTCGCGGAATACTAAAACAGCTAAACCGGTAATGTTCTCTTCCTTCGTATATCTGCCGCTTGTGTGGATTATGATTTTTATTGACTGGATTGTGTTATAGTGATTGGCCGCTGATTTCGCAGTTTGCGCTGATCATCGTATTCTGCGAAACTCTGCGACACATCGGCGAAACTCAGCGAGAAATACCTATCTGAACTTGATTCATGCTACTAAATGGAAATTAATCCGAAAAACAACCAAAAACCGATACTCGGTGTGATGGGCCCGGGCGATGATTGTCCGCCGGAGGTAGGCAACACAGCATTTGAAATCGGGCAGCTCATTGCCGAAAACGGCTGGGTTACCCTGAGCGGCGGACGAAACAGCGGAGTGATGGATGCCGTTTGTGAGGGAGCAAAATCCCGGAACGGAGTTACCATCGGTATTTTACCCGGCAACGATACAAACGAAGCCTCCGAATACCTGGATTACCCGATCGTCACCGGTATGGGCTCGGCCCGCAACAATATCAATGTATTAACCGCCGATATCATTGTTGCCTGTGGAATTGGGGCGGGAACTGCATCCGAGATCTCGCTGGCGGTAAAAGCGGGTAAACCGGTAGTTTTGTTGAATGCAGGTAAAACGGCGATTCAATTTTTTAAAAGCCTGGATCAGCGCCTGTTGAAACAGGCGGATTCACCAACAGAGGCGATCGAACTGATCAAAAAATATCTTGGCGAGAGCTGAAACGCAGGCCGGACGTCCCCGTCCGGCAGTCATGCACATTGATCCAAGCCCAATTCAAAATTGTCGAAGCGGGAGCTTCGACTTACACTTCGTCCGGCAGCAGTAACAGGTTCACCAGAAGCGCGATACGCTCCAATGTTTCATTTAAAAACACCTTTTCCGTAGGACTGTGAGCTCCATCGCCCACCGCGCCAAGGCCATCAAGCGTTGCCGTGAACTGGCTCGTGAAGCTGCCATCTGAACCGCCGCCGGAAATACCTTCCGATAATTCGATACCCAGTTCACTGCCAATGTAGCTGGCAGCTTTCCATAGAACACGATTTCTTTGATTTTGCACCAGCGGCGGACGTTTGAAACCGCCGGTAATTTCGAGCTCTACATCCGGCGTGGTTGCTTCGATGGATGTGATTTCCCGATAGAGCCTGTCTGCATCTTTTTTGGTCAGGACCCGCACATCAACGGATGCGCTGCTTTCGGGTGCCACAACGTTTGTACCGATACCGCCATCGATTTTGCCCACATTCACTGATATTCCTTTTTCAGGATCATTTAGTGCATGCAGTTTCTGAATCAGGTATGAGAGTTCCAAAATGGCACTTCTTCCCTTCTCCGGCTCTATGCCGGCATGTGACGAGACCCCTTTTATTTTTACTTCAAACTGGCCGCCCCCCTTTCGCCGGGTTTTCAGCTTACCGTCAGGATCTAGCGAGGGCTCCAACACAAAAACGCGGTTCATAGCCCTGGCCAGGTTCTTAATTCTGTATTTCGATTCGTAGCTTCCCGTCTCTTCATCCGAATTGATAAAAAGTATAGGTACCACTGCAGGTTTCAGCCCTTTTTGCCTGATTATCCGCAAGGCCATTATCATCATCACAATCCCTGCCTTCATATCGTAAATGCCCGGCCCGGTTAAAACATTATCATTCTTATTGAAAGGCATTTTATCAAGCGTTCTTTTTGGCCATACCGTGTCGGCATGCCCCAGTAACAACTGATAGCAGCCGGTATTATGATTTGCAGGCTTTGCATAGAGCTGCCCGCCGCTGATTTTACCCGGCAGCAGCTGTGTTTTATAATCGAGCAGTTCCAGCTCTTTCTGTAATATGGCGAATAATTTTTTGTGCGAAACAGAATTTCCGGGCGGTGTTTCGGTGACTACCAGTTTCCGCAGCAGTTTCAGGAACTCCTTTTCAAGTGACAAGCACTCATCCAGTACATCCGATATTTCCAGAGAAGAGAGCATTGGTTGTATTACTTTTTAAAATTTGCAGGAAATGGAAACGCCTGAGTTTCATCAATGATGGCAAACCGTCCTGGTGAAATATAGGCAATCTGAGGATGGTGGTAGATCGACTCATTGTCGGTGTGAGACGGATTTTTGATAGCATCACTCCAGGCCTGCGCGGCAACTATTTCAGCCAGTATCAGGCTGTTTTCACCGAACCCATCAACAATTTTCATCAGCCTGCATTCAAGAAACACATAGCCATCACTGATAAAATTTCCACTGATTTCTGTTGCCGGAAATGTATTGAGTGCATCCAAGCCCGGTTTTTTATTATAGTCACACCTTGGTGATGCGGTCAGGCTTGCCACAACAATCTGTTCCGGTTTGGGATAGGTAACCGTAAACTCCCGGGTTTTCTTGATATTCTTGTAGGTTTGATGCCTGGGAGTGCAAACAAACCCGAAATAGTTTTTCCAGCCAAGAGGAAACACCATATGCTTAGGGGCAAAATTCGGTTCCGATTCAGTATTCACCGTTCCGATTATAACCAGAGGGTGCACTGTAAAAATCTGTTCCCATACCGGAAATTCGAGATTCAGGGGTGTCAAGATTGGTTCTTGTGTTTCCATAATTAATATGATTCAGGGTTCAATAATTTCATCGAGGTTCCATTCTTCATGAAGCCCCAGTACGTTCAGGAGCTCAAAGAAAACCCGGGGCGGATTTTTCAGGTTCACTTTCACAGCCGGTGTTGACTTCATCAGTTGATGCAGAAAAATGATAGCCTTGCTGTTAACAAACCGGGAATGCACCAAGTCTACAGTAAGCTCCGTGCGATCATCGAGCTGTTCGCTGATCTTCCGTACAGCGTTCAGGTTAAAATCACCTGAAAGGATCACTTCAAGCTTTTGGCTGCTCTTTTTGTATTGCATCATATTCATGTTTAATGACTTCTTTTATTCGTGTGGAGATCGGAGAAATAGTAAGAGTTTTTTCAAAATCTATATCCGCCTCAATTCTCTGCAATCTCAGGTAGTCCGTTTCTCTATGAAATAGTGGCATCAGACCGGCAAAAATAAAGTTTTTTTCTTTCAGCCAGCTTATAGCAGAATCGATCCGGTATCCATTTAGCGGCAGATCCACATAAACCGAAGAAAGATTCAGCTCGCCGATGCTTCGAAGCATACGGGTGAAGCTGGCTTCAAATGTGCTGCCAAAATCCCGTACCACTATCACTGCAGAGTTTTTTTCGTAATAAATAGTCAGGTTCAGATCTGTGGCTTTTTTCTTCGATTCTGATTTTTTTGGACCGGTAGCTTTTCTGGTTGTAAGATTAAACTGGCCGTAAATATCGCTCAGAAGCTCTCTGTAGCTTTCCGGAAGATATTCCGGTGCTTGCCAGCGCCGGGTAAGCGGCAGAAAGTCGATAATCGCTGTTATGATGTCGGCGCTTTCAGTCTCCATCCCCTTGAATAAACGCTTTGGGGATTTAGCAAGTATCAAAGCAGTACTCTTAAAGCCGAACTTTGCATTTACCTTTTGGCTGTAGGCATGAACGGTTAAAGCCTCCCCAAACAAACCGATAAGTCCTCTTTGGCGGCTCATTATAATCAGTTTATTCAGCATACGCTTCATCAATCCGCGGTTGCGGTGTTGCGGCGAAACCACGGCTTCTCCCACTTCCCCTATTCTCGAATCGGTACTCTTCACAACTGCAAAGTATCCTGCAGGACCTCCTGAAACAGTTCGCACAATTGTACCAAATTTGTATTCATGACGTATTGCCATTTCAATACGCCGTGGGTAGTAGAGATCCTCTTTTGAATAGGTGTAACCGTATGATCTGTAAATCAGTTTAGCAATATCCTCGGCATCCTCACTCGTAACAGGGGTAAGCAGGTAGTAGTTATCTTCATCAGATTCTGCTTCATCTACGGCAACTTGGGGCTGAACCGGAAACCCTTCACGTATATCAATCGAAGGAAACTTTTTAACCAGCCGAAATTCTTTACCGTCTTTGCCGCGATTCAGGAAAAGAAAATGATCCGACATTTTCCTGACGCACTCGAAGGATGCGCCCTCAAAGTCACCCTCCATGATCGCCTTCTCAGCGCTGTACAAATATCGCCCCGGATCAAAAGGCTCACCCTTTTCCTGGATGATGATTTCCACTTCAGAAAACGTGTACTGATACCAGATCTCCGCATGTCCAGTATCATCACCGAATGCATACAGTACAATGTCTGTGAGAATCTCGTCCACGGCAAGTGCCATCCGGGCAGCTTCGGTCTGATGCAGACCCATGTTCACACACCATTTGTAGGTGAAATCGGTTGCCGAACCCACCATAGGCAGTCTCGCTTCCAAAAGGAGATGTGCTTCCATAAGTAAGCATCATTTGTTAACCCTATAAAACAACTTATAAAATACTGTTCAATCTCTTCGTAAGTACTGACCTGTGATTGAGGTAAGGAAATCTCTTATTATTATTAATTAATTTGAAATATAAACTGAAGGATGTTTTCCGGTTACGGTACGAACTATCATCAACCCTTTCCTGGTAAAATGATAATGAGCGAAATTTATTTCAGCTCAAGGCACACTTCACTCACTTATTCATCCTCATTACACAACTGTCGAAGCAGGAGCTTCGACCTACTACAACGTCCCCCGCAGCTCCTGCTCCCGTTCAATTGCTTCAAACAGCGCCTTGAAGTTGCCCTTTCCGAATGAAGTGGCCCCTTT
>SLAU01000072.1 GCA_007126675.1 Balneolaceae bacterium | reverse complement strand
TAGCCTCGTATACCTTTGAACGTCCTTTTACGTCATCACTCTTAACAGTGAGCATTTCTTTCAGGATATTGGCTGCACCATATGCATAAAGTGCCCATACCTCCATCTCACCAAGTCGCTGACCACCAAACTGAGCTTTACCACCCAATGGCTGCTGTGTAATTAGTGAGTATGGCCCGATCGAACGTGCATGCATCTTGTCTTCAACAAGGTGATTCAGCTTAAGCATGTACATTACACCTACTGTTGTTTCCTGATCGAGCGGATATCCGGAACGGCCATCATACAGAGTAACACGTCCATCTTCAGGCAACCCTGCTTTTTTCAGTTCTTCCTGAACCTGGTCGTAAGATGCACCATCAAAAATTGGAGATGCGTATTTTACACCCAGTTTAAGTCCGGCCCAGCCTAGTATCGTTTCATAAATCTGGCCAAGGTTCATACGTGAAGGCACACCCAGCGGATTTAGTACAATATCAACCGGAGTACCATCTTTCATGAACGGCATATCTTCAACCGGTACAACTTTAGCAATTACACCTTTGTTACCGTGGCGTCCGGCCATCTTGTCACCCACCTGCATCTTACGCTTCTTGGCAACATATACTTTAGCCTTTTGAATAATGCCCGGTGGTAATTCATCTCCCACTTGAATCTGATACTTGCGACGTTTTGCTTCCGTATCAATTTCTCTTCTCAGGTCACGATAGTTCTTGAAGAGTAGTTTTACATGCTCAACCAGCTCACCATCTGTTGCCCAGTCAATATCTTCATTGATATTTACGGGATCGATCTCTTCAAATACTGATTTCTTGTACTTCTCTCCTTTAGGAATCAGCTCAACTCCGCTGTAATTGTAAACACCGGGTGAAGTTTTGTCCCTGAGAAGGCTGTACATCTTATCAGCCCATTTTGAATTCAGATCAGCAAGTTTTTCAGAATGACGCTCGTTTTCTTCCTCAACAAGTTTCTTTTCTTCTTTTCGGGAGATCTGCTCGTCGCGCTTTCTGCTGAACAATTTAGTGTCGATTACAACACCTGATACTCCGGGAGGAGTTTTCAGTGAGGCATCTTTAACATCGCCTGCCTTATCACCAAAGATAGCCCGCAGTAATTTCTCTTCAGGAGTAGGATCTGTTTCACCTTTCGGCGTTATTTTACCTACAAGAATATCACCATGGTTAACTTTTGCACCGACACGTACAATACCTTTCTCATCAAGATTTCGTGTAGCTTCTTCACTCACATTCGGTATTTCACGTGTAAGTTCTTCTTCGCCACGCTTGGTATCACGAACCTGTTGTTCGAACTCGGTGATATGTATAGAAGTATACACATCGTCCTGAACAATACGTTCACTGATTACAATCGCATCTTCAAAGTTATAACCTCTCCATGGCATAAACGCCACCAGCAGGTTACGGCCAAGCGCAAGCTCACCATTCTGTGTTGAAGTACCATCGGCAATTGCCTGACCTTCTTTAACCTTGTCGCCAACATTTACAATTGGACGCTGGTTAACAGTTGTGTCCTGGTTACTTCTTTCAAATTTGGTGAGTTTATAGCTCTTAATTCCTTCATCGAAGAAGCAATTTTCTTCAAGTTCGGTTCTGTTGTATTTAATGCGAATTTCATTTCCGCCAACGTATACTACTTCTCCGTCACCTTCGGCACTGATAATTGCGCGCGAGTCTTTTGCAGCACGCTGCTCGAGTCCTGTTCCAACAATCGGAGACTCAGGTCGAAGCAGTGGTACTGCCTGACGCTGCATGTTTGAGCCCATCAATGCACGGTTCGCATCATCATGCTCAATAAATGGAATCAGTGCTGCTGCGAGTGATGTAATCTGGTTTGCAGATACATCCATATATTCAATCTGTTCAGGTGTTGCAAGCCCAACGTTACTGTCTCTGAATCGAGAGAATATCGACTCATTCATGAACTTGCCTTTGTCGTCGATCGGTGCGTTAGCCTGAGCGATAACAGTTTCATCTTCCTGTTCAGCTGCAAGATATTCAACGCTGTTGGTTACTTTTCCGTCCTTAACTTTTCTGTAAGGAGTTTCGATGAAACCGAAGTCGTTTACTTTCGCGTGAATACACAGAGAGGTAATCAAACCAATATTTGGACCTTCAGGAGTTTCAATCGGGCAAAGACGTCCGTAGTGAGTGTAGTGTACGTCACGAACCTCAAAACCGGCTCGCTCACGTGTCAAACCGCCAGGTCCAAGAGCCGACATTCGGCGCTTGTGCGTAATCTCAGCAATCGGATTGGTTTGATCCATAAACTGAGATAACTGGTTTGTGCCAAAGAAACTGTTAATAACACTCGAAATAGTTCGTGCATTAACAAGGTCCTGTGGAGTCAGCTGTTCGGCATCCCGTGAATTCATTCTCTCACGAATAGTACGTGCCATTCTTGCCAGGCCAATTGCGAACTGCTGGCCAAGCTGCTCACCTACCGTACGAACACGACGGTTGCTTAGGTGATCAATATCATCAACCTGAGATTTCATTTCTTTCAGGCGAATTACTTCTTTTACTATAGCAACAATATCTTCTTTAGTGAGATACAGTTTTTCGAGATCTACATCTAATTTCAATCTCTTGTTTAACCTGTACCGGCCTACTTCGCCAAGATCGTATTTTTTGTCGCTGAAGAATAATCTTTCAAGAACCTGTCTTGCTGTTTCAGGATCAGGCATCTCACCTGTTCTGATCTGCTGATAAACTTCTGCAAGTGCAGTAACTTCATCATGTGTTGAATCTTTACGCAAAGTATTCATCACCACAGACCGCTCTGATTCTTCAGATCCAATCTTCTGCACAAGTGTTTTCTTCACACCCGCTTCTTTGAAGATATCGTAATCTTCTTCAGTGATCTCATGGTCTCTTTCGAGCAGAGTCTTTCTATCAGTTGCTTCGGTTACTTCACCTGTTTCGTCATCTACAACTTCTTCAGTTACTTCAACAGTAAGATCTACCGCAAGACGTTTGCCAACAGCTTTGCTCTTAAAGGTTTTCTTAGTTCCGAATTCAACTTCTTCAGAAAGTTCGAACAGGTTCAGAATTTCTTCGTCTGATGAGTATCCTAAAGCTCTCAGAAGAGTCGTTGCCGGAATCTTTTTCTTTCTGTCGATATATGCCCAAAGTACATCACGAATATCATTTGTAAACTCAATCCATGAACCTTTAAAAGGTATTACCCTTGCTGAATATAGCTGTGTGCCATTCGGGTGGATGGATTGGCCAAAGAATACACCGGGAGAACGATGGAGCTGGCTTACAATCACACGCTCAGCGCCATTTATAATAAACGTTCCCCTGTCGGTCATCCATGGTAGATCCCCAAGAAATACTTCCTGCTCAATCGTTTCAGCAGCTTCATCAGATTCATCCATTGATGAAAGCCTGAGTTTTGCCTTAAGCGGAATAGCATAAGTTAATCCGCGCTCCTGGCACTCTTTAATATTGTATTTTGGTGTATCAACCGAATAATAGACAAACTCCAGAATGTGAGTTTCTCTGCTATCTGTAATTGGGAAGTTTTCGTTAAAAATTCTTTGTAAACCCTGATTAACTCTTACAGATGGGGCAACATCAAGCTGAGCAAATTGATTAAATGACTCAAGCTGTATGTCCAGAAAATCGGGGTAGTCAATTACGTGTTTAATTCGGCCGAATGAAAGTCGATCGGTAAATGGGATTTTCTCCATAGTAGTACTCAAAAGGATGCCTCTCCTTTAGGTTAAAAATAAGATATGAAACGTATTGTGCAACATGCTTAATAATTTAAGTTGTGCACTGTTGATTAAGATGCCAATAGCCAGCACCCTATAACGGTGCCGGCTATGACAAATTGCGTAAAAACCGAAATTACTTAAGCTCTACTTCAGCTCCGGCTTCTTCCAGTTTGCCCTTCAGCTCTTCAGCTTCTTCTTTGGCAACTGCTTCTTTAACTGTATTAGGTGCTCCGTCAACCAGTTCCTTAGCTTCTTTCAAGCCAAGACCTGTGATTCCGCGCACTTCTTTAATAACAGCGATTTTCTTGGCACCTGCTGATTTCAGAATTACATCGAATTCTGTTTTTTCTTCAGCATCACCGCCTTCGCCGCCACCTGCAGGTCCGGCTACAGCAACAGCTGCAGCAGCAGGTTTAATATCGTACTCTTCTTCGAGTACTTTTGCCAACTCATTGGCTTCTTTAATAGTTAGGTTAACGAGTTGTTCTGCGATTTCTTTAACGTCAGCCATTTTTCGTTTTCTCCGTTCGTCGTTTTAATTAAAAAGTTTGTTTCAGTTTTATGAATCGGCCTTTTCGGCGATTGTTTGTACAGCACCGGCGATGTTTGATCCCTGTGCCTGCAGTCCGCTAACAATATTGTTAATCGGTGATTGCAGAAGACCAAGAATGTCGCCAATAATTTCGTTCTTCGACTTCATTGCAGCCAAAGTGTCAAGTTGGTCAGCACTGTAAAAGTCTCCATCAATCAAAGCTGCCTTAAACTCAGGCTTCTTCTTATCTTTGATGTAACCTTTAAGCACTTTTGCCGGTGCAGCTAATTCTTCCTCTACAAATGCAAAACCATTTTGGTCGTGCAGGTGAGGGAACAGCTCTTCATATCCGCCAATTGTTTCCATTGCCCGCTTCACGAGTTTATTTTTGTACACTTTGAAGTTGACATTACCTTTTCTGAATTCACCTCGCAGTTCGCCCATATCGCTCACTGACATACCGGTGTATTTTGTTATATACACACCGTTGGCACTATTCAGTTGTTCGGTAATTTCTTCAACAACGGCCTTTTTTTCTGATAATGTCGGCATTTTATTATCCTCTTAGTTTCTAAATTGAAGTAATGGATGATCTGCTGATAGGAATGCTCGGCCCCATTGTGGTGCTTAAATATGCACTTCTGATATAGTGACCCTTGGCAGATGCCGGCCTCATGCTGATAACGGTTTGCAGGAAAGAAATTAAGTTTTCCCTTAACTCATTAGGCTCGAAACTTGCTTTACCAACAGATGTGTGCAGTATACCGGCCTTATCGACCCTGAAGTCCATTTTACCGGATTTAAACTCCTTAACTGCAGCAGCTATATCCATGGTTACAGTACCACTTTTGGGATTAGGCATTAAACCACGGGGGCCAAGCTGCCGTCCGAGTTTACCAATTTTACCCATTACATCAGGCGTAGCAATAATCACGTCGATTTCTGCCCAGCCGTCTTCAATTTTTTCGATGTATTCGTCAAGCCCTGCATGATCTGCTCCGGCCTCTTTCGCTTCCTCCACTTTGGCTTCATTCACCAATGCGAGCACACGCACCGTTTTACCGGTACCATGCGGCAGCGAAACAGTGCCACGAACCATTTGATCAGCATGACGTGGATCTACACCAAGCCGCAGATCTAAATCTACAGACTCATCAAAAGAAGCGGTTTTAGTTTTAACAACTAAATCGCAAGCTTCTTCAATGGTATATTCCATATCAGGATCAATCAATTCAGCGACCTGACTGTATTTTTTACCTCGCTTTGCCATTTCTTACATCCTCGTTATTTATCTCGGATTACTCGTAAACCCATGCTTCGGGCAGTTCCGGCTATCATTTCAGCAGCCTGATCGAGATCGAATGCATTAAGATCTTCCATCTTCTCCTGTGCGATATCCTTGCACTGCGTCCAGGTTACCCTGCCTACTTTATTTCGGTTGGGTTCGCCGGATCCGGATTTGATTTTAGCGGCCTTCTTTAGAAGCACGGCTGCAGGAGGAGTCTTTGTTTTAAACGTAAAACTCTTATCCTGAAAAACCGTAATTTCGACCGGTATAATCGTACCCGCTTTGTCCTGGGTTTTTGCGTTGAATGCTTTACAAAACTCCATAATGTTGATGCCGGCCTGGCCTAAAGCTGGACCTACCGGAGGAGCAGGGTTTGCCTGCCCACCAACGATTTGAAGTTTTAGCACTGTGTCTACTTTTTTTG
>SLAU01000318.1 GCA_007126675.1 Balneolaceae bacterium | reverse complement strand
GCGGTTCACCTCTGGAATCGCAAATCGGGTAAACCACAGTTGCTGGGTACATTTCGCTTTCTGCCTGAGCGCAGTTTTGCCAAAGCCGGAAGGATAGAGTTGCACGAAGTTCCGCTTTTAACACTCAGGGTATTAATCGTACTGTTGATAGTTTTGCTATTAGCCGGCCTCTTTATCCCGAGGGAAAGTGAAAAAATGGAGACGATTAAAATCATTGAAACCAGCGGAGAGTATTCGGAAGTTCTGACCGATACAGGTATACTTGAACTGAATATCCCCGGCCGGCGGATCGATGAAATTGGGTGGTGGCGAATATTTGAACAGATTGAGTATGAATATCGGCCTGATGTTATTCTTGCAGAGGGCGGAACGGGTTTGAATCGTTTTTCGGGGAAACGTCCCGGATTGAATGCCATGGTTGAATGGACAGGTGAAACGAGCCCGGCTGATCCGGATATGAGCAGCACCGAACCGGTTGATTTTCGTCTCACTGTGCGGGAAAATCTCGAGGATAATCGCAAACAGGGTTTCAGGTTTACTGCTGATTTATGGGATGCGAACTATTTGGAAGAAACACTGCGCGAAAATCTGCTGGCTGTTTTACATAAAGGTGAAGAAGAATTTGAATTGCTTGAAATTGAACGGGAATCAGATAACGCCGATTATCTCGGGGCCGGGCCGGTTACCGGGGTGCGAATTTCTGTAAACTTGTTCGATGATTCAATAAAAGTACCCAATGCTATTCTCTACTCTGCGGTAAATCGTGTGCCTGTCTTATGGGAAGATCCCGAAAACAATCAGCGACTATGGCTGAATTCAGAACCGGAAACTGTATTATCGGCGTGGTTTTACTCTGCAGCTGCACAACAGTTATTCAAAATGGCCGGAGCCTCAGTCAGTGCAGATTTCCCGGAGCTGACTAACCGGCAAAGATACCCGCTTGAACGCACAGAAACGATGGTTAGCGGGATGAAAGAGAAATCATCTGCTGTAACATGGCTCTTTATACTTCTGCTGATCTGTTGGGCGGCAGAACGTAGTATTGCACCAAAAAGGGAGATGTAGCATGAATATTGTAGAAAAATTACAGCGAGTGCTATGGCGAAAAAGAATCAGCAGAATTCTGTTAGTTGCATTCTCTGCATCTGTCTCGCTCGCTTTGGTTACCGGTGCTCTCAGTGAGTCAGATGTTACCAGTCATATTGTAACCGCTTTGGTGTTTTTCCTGATTTTACTCGGAATTTACTTTGCAGCGGGCAGTTTTAAAAAGCTTCCAGCCGAAGAGATCACCCGATACCTTGACAGAACGTTTTCGGAGTTAGAGGATTCTTCTTCACTTTTGATTCGGGAACCGGCAACTTTATTTGAGGAGTGGCAGCTTCAAAAATTGACCGGAATTCTTGATCAGAAAAAAGAAATGATTGTGATTCCCGGTTCAATAAAGATGCGAACGGTTTCATCATTAGTTGCACTGCTTCTGTTATCATCTGCTTTTTCAATACTCTATACACCGGGTGAAAAGACAGTTCAGCTTTCTGAAAGAAACTTTGAAATGCCGCCTGAGACTGCATTTGTACAGGGTGATCCGGAGATTCCTGAAATGAGAGATATCAGCGTTACCATCACTCCGCCGGACTATACCGGTGTTGCTTCACGGACAGAAGGGCCCGGAAACATCGCTGCAGAAGAGTTTTCCGAACTGTACTGGGAAATTGAGTCAACCGGAAATGCGAAAAATGCAGAGATTCAATTTAACGACCGTTCATCGATCCGTCTTGAAAAAGATGGCAGCAGATTCAGCGGCGGAACAGATCTTAAGCATGACCGGATATACCGGGTAGCCATTGCAAGCCGTGATACCACGATTTATTCGGACTATTATGGGATATCAGTGATTACTGATGATCCGCCCCGATTTAACTTTTCTTCACCGTCGGAATCCAGAAACCTGATTTCAGAAAATAGTCGGTCACTCTCTGTTGATGTGGAAATTGTGGATGATTATGGGGTTACCGGTGCCCAACTGAGCGCAACACTTGCCCGGGGCAGGGGCGAAATGGTACGATTCCGTGAGCGTGCAATCAATTTTGATTCACTAACCGGAATTGGGGAACAGTTCGCACGGGGGCGTGTAATCCTGCATGCTGATTCTCTGGAAATGGGTCCCGGTGATGAACTCTATTTTTATGTTACCGCCACTGATAATCACCCCGAAACACAAACCGGCAGGTCACAAACCTTTATGATGATCTACGAAGATACCACGCAACGCCAGCCGGTTGAAGCAGGGAATATTGTTGTAGACCTGATGCCTGAAGATTTTCGAAGTCAGCGGCAGATTATTATCGATACGGAGAACCTGATTGAAGAGAAGGATGATTTGGCAGAGCGGCAGTTTCAAAACCGATCGAGGCGAATCGGTCAGGACCAGCAGATGCTGATGCTGCAATTCGGCCAGTTACTGGGGCTTGAAGATGAAACAACGACGTCCACTTCTGAATTTACAGCTGAAGCTGATGATCATGGGCACGATCATGAACCTGATGAAGAACACGTGCACGTGCACACCCATGACCATGATGAAACAGGAGGTGAGGATAACGGACAGACGCAAAGTACAGCGGCATCGATAATCCCGCACGAGTTTTTTCATGATCACGGTGATCCAGATCTGAACACACTGTTTGCTGACAGCCCGCGCGCACTTCTACGTGAGTCGCTGAACCAGATGTGGCAGGCATCCCGTTATCTGCAAACCGACCGTCCGGAAGAAGCATTGCATTATGAATACAGGGCACTCGAGTATTTGCAGCAGGCTCAGCAGGCCGAACGGCGGTATGTTCGTCGTGCCGGGTACGAAGGAATCCCAATTCCAGTGGATGAGAAAAGGCTGACCGGTACCTACGATAATTTTGCCGCTCCTTCGCTGCGTGCAGCAGCAGAAACAGAACCGGGTTCGCTTGCAGTCCTGGAATTGATGATGCGTGAACAAACGGTTCTGAATCCGCAACAAACAGATTTTGCAATTGAAACCGTGCAGCAAGCTGAAATTGATGAAAGCAGTAAACTCTACCTCCTGAACCGCCTAAACCGGCTGCAGGAAGCTGATAAAGGTGATTCAGTCCGCCAGGAAATTATTTCAACACTTTCGGAAATCAATAGCCGGCAGATGCGCGATCCTTCTCCACGGCGAATTCCCGTTCCCGGATTAACTGGTGGTGAGCGATGATTACCGGTCTTCTATTATTATTTGTAGCTGCGATAACTCTGTTTGCTTTCCGGGCTGATTATCGGCACTATCAAAACCGGTTGCGGTCAGGTATGATTCTCATTTCAGGGATTTTTCTGGCAGGATTCCTGACTGAGCC
Source organism: Balneolaceae bacterium (assembly GCA_007126675.1). Lineage (GTDB taxonomy): Bacteria > Bacteroidota > Rhodothermia > Balneolales > Balneolaceae > SLAU01. The sequence goes on along the minus strand of SLAU01000318.1, from coordinate 2,648 downwards.
GAATTGGTGGCCGGCTTCGGATGAGCACTACATTTTATTTACCGGGGATGTAAATACTGATGAACTTAGGGGCTATGCTCCCGGATCTGTATTTTTTTTGAGCGATCAGGATAACATGCCTTCCGGGAGAGGATCTTACATAGCATCAGCCGCATACCTTCCTGATTTTATTCCTGAAGGAAGTAAAGTTAAAGTTCGAGGCGAGGGTACTTATCATCAGCTTCCGTCCGGTTTTCGATGGATCAATGAGCTTTCAGAGCCGTCTTCGGGTATCCATTTGGAAGAGGCACCGAATCGTATTGAAACAGGACAGCTGTTCCGGATCACCGGTAAACTTGTTGGTTATATGCCGGCTGACACTCTGACAATATTTCGCGATGGTTCGGCGCTGGACTTTTCAGAACCAGATGATGAAGGGCGCTTTGTATTAGCTGACGTAGTTCATTCGGCCGGGCCGGTGCAGTACCAATTTGAATGGACAGGAACAGATACAACCATTACAGAGCCATTGAATCTTCGTGCGGTTGAACCTCAACAGCTTCGAATCGCAGCTTTGCTTTACAGCCCTTCTTTTGAAATAAACTATTTGTCAGAATTATTTGGAAGCAGAGGTCATGCAATGGCTCTTCGGACGCGGATCGGAGATGAGCGATTCCGATTTGATGATTTGAATGATCCGCCCGCACCTGCCGAAGAGATGATAGATAATGTCGGAAAATTTGATCTGTTAATACTGGATGCACGGGAATTTGCTGAACTTGACGCGGAGCAGCAAAACTCTGTTAAAGATGCGCTTGAAATGGGTGCCGACCTGCTGCTGATACCACCCCGGGAACCTGTAACGGAAACATGGACTGAGGTAATAGAAATGCTCACCGGGCAGCAAATAGGTTTAAGATCAATAGACCGACTGGAACAGAGGCAATGGTTGCCGGAAATAGCAGAATCAGAAGGCAGAGTATTGCCCCGGATACCGCTGCTGGATCTGAACTTTGAAAACCTGCCAGACCAATCAGAGATTGTTTATCATTTTGAGGATGAATTCCCGGTAGCGGTCAGAATTCCGGCGGGAAACGGTTCGGTATCGGCACATCTTTTTCATCAAACTTACAGGCTTCTGCTGCGGGGTGAAAAGGAACTATACAATCAGTTTTGGGCAGATTATTTTGATCGTATCATAACCATAGAATCTCATTTCCTGGAGATTCCGGAAAAAATATCCAGCCTGAACCGGCCGGTTACCATTATAACATCACATGATCATATTTCTGTGAGGCCGGGCACAGAAAATGAACAGTTTCAGCTTTCTGTGGCTTACGGTATTGATCATCCCGCCTCCGGTTATGCTCTCTATTGGCCGGAAGAAACGGGATGGCACCGCGCAGAAGCCGGAGAAATTACACGCTGGTTTTACGTTTACGATGATGAGTGGGATTTCAGCCGAAGTTATGAAAACTACCTGGAAACAAGCCGGCAGATCAGCGCGCATCAGGATTGGCAAGAGGATACCGGATCATCTCAAAGAAAAAGTGTACCGGGATGGATATGGCTGATTGGTTTCTTCTTGCTTCAGGCATTTCTCTGGATAGAGAGAAAACTGATCTGATTGGTTAACGTGAGTTCGATATAAGAATTTGAAAAAAGTCTCCCCTCCTTTCAAAGGAGGGGCCGGGGGTGGTTAGCTGTACTTTGTTCAAAGCTCTATGTTGAAAATTTACTTCAATTCCTATTTAACCACCCCTTGCCGTAGGCATCCCTACGGTAAATTCCCTCCTTAAAAAAAGAGGGGACTTTGTTGTTGCCAAATTTAAGAATCTTATCTCGAACTCAGCTTAATTATGCGATTGGGAGTTTTCCGTAAATTGCAGTTAAACACTAATCAAATCACCCCGGAAATCTTCCGGCGCCCACATCTTCATATAAAAAACTCTCCGCCTCAAACCGATCTCCATCTATCAAAAAAACCGGGTCCTGAACGGTAATATCAATTGTGTAGTGATTTATAATCTGCGGATCATCTTTCTCGATTTCTGTGCGCTGAAGGATCACTGTACCTTCAATAGCTTCCCAGATATCTTTGCTTAGATCCACGCTGCCGCATACAACATCATTACAATATTCAAAGCAGCCGGCTTTATCGGTGCCATCATCAAAGTGATATTGGTGAATGGCGATAGACAAATTTTCTGCATCAGAAAGGTTATAGCTGTGACTTTCCGTATCGGGCATCAGCTCCTGGGTGTTGCCTGTAATGATAAGAAATTCGTTCCAGGTGCTGTTAGGTACACTTGCCAGGAAATGTTGACAACTATGCACAAACCCATCAAATATCTCAGTATCCACAATATCCGGCTCGACATTAACCGGTATTGAATCTTCACTGCATGAGGTTACGATTGATGCTGAAAAAATTAACATAAATCCAGTTAGTAGGGCTAAAACAACCGTTTTTCTCTCTTTTAAGAGACTTTTCTGTTTGTTCATATCAACAGTGATTTTTCGCTATGATAATTTCAAATAACTAAAATCTCTTCAGCTTTACAAATCGCTGTCATTCACATAGTCGATTTTCAAAGATCCATTAATAGCCATTATTGAAGTACAGTTTGATTTTCTTTTACATTTCTTTTTTGTACTTATCGGTGAAT
>SLAU01000231.1 GCA_007126675.1 Balneolaceae bacterium | reverse complement strand
TTTGTGTAATTCTTATTCGCTTACTGGCTATACTTGATTAGACAACTAAAATCTGTGTAACTCTGCGTGCCATCAGCGTGACTCCGCGAGAACCTCTCGCAGAGTTGCGCTGATTTACTCGCAGATGTTCGCAGAGAGTTCTCTGTTCTAAGTTTCTTTTTTAAATGAGAAAGAAAGCTTTATACATCATCTCAGTTTCATGAAAAAAATTCGTTCATTAAGCTCTCAATTTCTTAGGTTCAGGTATTCAATAAACTGACAGATTTTACAATTTTATGTCCAGAAAAAAGCTTTACCTGCTCGATGGAATGGCACTTGCCTACCGGGCTCACTTTGCATTCATTAACAGCCGTCTCAAAAACTCTGAAGGCATTCCAACCGGGCCGATTCTGGGTTTTGCCAATACACTTGCAAAACTTTTGGAAGAAGAGGAGCCGACTCATATCGCGGTAGCTTGGGATACACATGCCCCCACGTTCCGGCATGAAATGGATGAAGAGTATAAAGCTAATCGTCCGCCGCAGCCTGAGGAATTGACGATCGGAATTCCGCTCATCAAAGAGATGATCAGTTATTTCGGGATACAGAATATTGAGAAAGACGGATATGAAGCGGATGATTTGATCGGGACGATCGCTTACGATGCAAAGGAAGAAGATGTAGAAGCTTTTTTGGTTACGCCGGACAAAGATTTTATGCAGCTGGTGCGTGATCATGTTCTGATGGTTAAACCGGATAATAAAAACGGCGGCTTTAATATCATCGATACGGAAGGAGTGAAGGAGTATTTTGGGGTGTATCCCGACCAGGTGATTGATGTACTGGCGATGATTGGTGATACTTCAGATAACATACCTGGAGTACCGGGAATCGGTAAAAAAGGTGCTCCAAAATTGATCAATAAATATGGATCGCTTGAGAAAGCGATAGAAGCCGCCCCGGATATGAAAGCAAAACGTGCAAGGGAAGGGCTGACGGAGTATGCTGATCAGGCGCTTCATGCCAAAGAGATGGTGACAATCAAAACGGATGTCCCCGATGTTCAGGATTGGGAAGACCTTGAGTGGAAAGGTCCCGAGAAAAAGAAGCTGGGACTCTTTTTTAAGCGAATGGAGTTCAGAACTTTGACACGCAAATATCTTGGAGAAGAACCCGGCGGCCAGGGTTCACTATTTGCTCAGTCCGATAATTCTGATTCTGGTGCAGATTCTGAAAATGAAAGTTTATATGAGACACTGAATGAGGAAGCTGTACAATATAATACGGCAGTAAGCGAAGAAGAAATTTCAGAAGTTGTGAAACAGCTAAAAAATGCTGAAGAGCTGAGTTTTGATACGGAAACGGATGGCTCCGATCCGATCACTGCCAACCTGGTAGGCATCTCTCTGTGTGCAAAACCAAATGTTGCATGGTATATACCGGCAAATGTTGAAGGCGCGCTACCGGGCGAGAAAGTGATTGAGCTGATCCGCCCGCTTTTAACAAATCCCAAATCTCTGAAAATTGCACAAAACTACAAATTTGATCAGCTGGTATTATCACGGGCGGGAATTGAACTTGAAGGACCGGTATTCGATACAATGGTTGCCGCTTACCTGGTTGATGCCTCTCAAAAATTGAGTATGGACGCCCTTTCGGTTAAATATCTAAAGTATGAGCCTGTATCGATTAAAACGCTGATCGGAAAAGGGAAGAAGCAAAAAACGATGGATCAAATACCATTCGAAGAAGTTGCTTCTTATGCATGTGAAGATGCCGACGTCACCCTGCAGCTATATAAAGTACTGAAAGATAAACTTGAAGAAGATGAGCTGACCGAAATTGCCGAAAATCTTGAATTCCCTCTAATTTCGGTATTAGGCCGGATGGAGCAAGAAGGAGTTAAAATTGATACGGATCTGTTAGCCGGTTTTGCAAAAGAGTTAAAAAAAGATCTGAAAGAGATTGAATCTGAGATTTTTGAAAAAACCGGTGAAGAATTTAACCTCAATTCGCCGCAGCAGCTGGGGCATGTGCTATTTGAAAAAATGGGGATTCCGGCTGGCAAAAAGACCAAAACGGGACAGTATTCAACATCAGAAAGTGTCTTGACTAATCTGGCGCCAAAATATGAAGTGCCCGGCCTTGTACTGGATTATCGCAGCCTTAGTAAATTGCTTTCAACCTATGTGGATGCACTGCCTAAACTGGTGAATGAGGAAACGGGGCGGATTCACACCGATTTTAATCAAACCGTGGCCGCTACGGGACGTTTATCGTCTTCAAATCCAAATCTTCAGAATATTCCGATCCGCACCAAACGCGGCCGTGAAATCCGGAAAGCGTTTGTACCGGCTGATGGGTTTAAAATGCTGGCTGCTGACTATTCACAGGTTGAACTTCGAGTAATTGCATCTATTTCGGAAGATGAAAATATGATTAATGCTTTTAAGAATGGTGAGGATATTCATGCACGCACGGCTAAAGAGATTTTCAATCTGGATTCGCTTGACGATGTGACTCCTGATCATCGCAGAAAAGCGAAGGAGGTAAATTTTGGCATTCCGTACGGAGTTAGCGCATACGGGCTGGCCTCAAGGCTTGGTATTGAAAATTCTGAAGGTAAGGAGATGATTGAGCAGTATTTTGAGCGTTTTCCTGGGATCAAAACCTATATCGACGAAACCGTACAAAGTGCTAAAGAGAACGGTTATGTGTCTACATTAATGGGGCGCCGAAGATATATACCCGATATCAATTCCCGGAACTGGAACGTGCGCGGCTTTGCAGAACGCACAGCGATTAATATGCCCATCCAGGGTACTGCAGCCGATATCATTAAATTGGCCATGATTGATATCCAAAAAATGTTGGATGATGAAGGGCACAAATCAAAAATGCTACTGCAGGTTCATGATGAACTGATTTTTGAAATTGCAGAAGAGGAGCTGGATCAGCTGCCGGAAAAGATCAAAGATCTTATGGAATCGGCATATGAGTTAAAAGTACCGCTTGATGTAGAGATGGGTGTAGCCGATAACTGGCTGGAAGCGCATTAGTGTTTTTACTATTTCAGATCTAACGTGGAATCAAACAACCTGACAGCTCCAACCGGATCTGTCAGCGTTGTGGCCTAAAGCCTATTTCCTGCGACGCTGACATCCCGAAGCATCGGGACGGAATTGCACCGGGGAATGCTCTCAGGTCACTAAACACATACCACGCCCCGATCCGGCATCTCCTGACTATATCAACGGCTGGAGATCCCGTACCTGCCTATCGAAGCCTTGGCGTAGTTTGGCCTGTCCTCCATAGCCTTAGCGATGGTGGGCCTGTCCTCCCGTAGCCTTGGCGAAGGAGGGTCTTCGCTAATGCTACGTCCGTGATAACGCCCTTTTGATTAACGTCAGATTCATTACAAAAAAATCACCTTCTCTGGGTTAATTTCCTCATAACCGACTGATATTTATCCCCCTTTTTAATGTAACAATTTAGGCTTGATTTAATCTTTTATAAAATCAATGATTCATTCATTGATAAAATATCACAAATCAAACCAATACAGATTGTTATGAAAAAGATACTAATTGCAGTAATTCCATTTTTTTTGATGTTTTTTACGGTTCAGACGGCAGATGCACAATCGCTTCCAGAATCCGGTGATAAAACGTTTGAAATTACGACAAGCCCTTTTAGTGCAAGTCCTATATCATTTAATGAATTACGTTTGCGCACATTTCAAAGTGAAGACAGAGCACTGCGTCTCAGAGGTTTAATAGAATACGCTCGTGATCGATTTAATGAAGACAACTACGACACAGAGTTCTTTATTTCACTTGCTCCAGGCATGGAATGGCATTCGGCACAGCATGAGCGTATTTCATTATATTATGGAGCAGAATTGCCAATCAGCTATAGAACTACTCGCGAGCATCGTGATAATGTTACAAATAAGAATGTATCAGGTGGGGAATTTTTTGGCTTAGGTCTGAATGCAATTGCCGGCGTTGATTTACATTTTCTCAATTCTTTTTATGCAGGTGTTGAAGTACGATATGGTATTCAATACAGGTCTGGCCTCGATGCAGAAGTAAGCGGTGAGACATTGCAAAATGATAGCAGTGATTTCACATTTACAAATTCTGCAATACCACGATTCAGATTGGGGGTAAAGTTTTAATTCGTTGAATTAAAACGCCTGAAGTTTAAAAGAGCCCGTCCGGTTAATTGATCGTGACGGGCTTTTTTTATGTTGAGACTGAAATAAAAAAAGGCTTCTCTGCATGAGAAGCCTTTTTTATTTGTTTGGTGTAATTTGATTTAAACCTAATAGAAGCTTATCTGAAGCTTAGACTAACACCCACATTAGCAACCGGATAATCTGAAATTGTGTATGACCCGGAAATTGCTACAAAAGCTAAACGTACCCGGAAACCGGCAAGCGCGTGAACGGAATTTCGCCCCTCGATATCAAGGTCTACAGGATCAACAATCTCTTCAATTGCGCGTGGCCTTGCATCATTTACACCATCATACTCTTCATTTACAACAGTGATAGGGTATGACCCTCTTGCTTTTGCAGTTACGTTAGATGATTGATAACCAAGCCCCGCAAAAACAGATACTATCGGGAAACTTCTTCCAACAAGCAGATTTACATTATAGGATGATGCACCCATTTCAATATTTTGGCCAACCCAGTTTGTTGCAGGGAAGTCATCTCTGATGTCCCCGCCGCTCTCGGGCTCTACACTCACAGGCAAATCTACACTCAATTTCGTGTAACCAAGCTGAAGAGATAAATCGATTGGTAAAACTTTGCCGCCGGGTAAATATTGATTGATTCCATGCTTTACAGATAATCCGAAAAGGTTTAATTCAGCATCGGTGTCAGGTACTGATATTGTTGGAACAAACCTGAGCGAAACATCAGTATCTCTCGGAATCCCAACTGTTGCCTGCACCATTGGTGTGGGAATAAGGTTCCAGCCGTCACCTCTTGGCATATCAAAATCGAAAAGTATTTCTTCCTGTCCTGTAGCTGGGTTTATGAACGTTCTGCCAAGATTTGCCCTGGCAAGATCATCACCTCCTGCTACAGTGGGAGTGATGCCTGACTCACTAAAAAGCTCAAGCTGATCAAATTGAGGAACCAGATCTTCTACATCAAAAATCTCATCATTACCGGGTACGAATGATAATGCCGCACTAAATTTAAGATCAAAACCAAGAGTACGATAGGGCCGTGCGGAATTTGTCCAGCCGGTGTTAAGGTTCGCTCCAAGCCCGTTGGCAAAAGGGCTTACATAACTTTCTAAAAGAAGGTTTGAATCATTTGTACCTGCGCGAAGAATTTCTCCTAAATCATCAAACTGTGCATAAGCATCCTTCGGAGGCATAAAAAGTAATACTGCCAGAGGCAACAATAGTAATAGTCTCTTCATAATATTTTGTTTTAATTAAATGGGGTAGTGATATACAGATTTAACGCACAACTTCTAAAATTTTGAGGATATATCAAATAGTTCAAAAAAAGAACTTAACTTTGCTCTTCCAGAGACTCAAGAATATTCAGGTAGGAATTATATCTCTCCGGATCAATGAGTCCCTCTTCAAAGGCAGCAGCTACTCCGCATTGCGGCTCATGAAAGTGTGTGCAATTATAAAATTTGCAGTTTTCGCGATAGGGAAGCATTTCCGGGAAAAAAAGGGATAGCTCAGCAGGCTCAATATTTACAAGGCCAAATTCGCGGATACCGGGCGTATCAACGATAAAGGAATTTTCGAAAAGAGGAATCAGAGTTGCAAAAGTTGTAGTGTGGCGCCCTTTTTCTGATTGCTTTGAAACTTCGCCCACTCGCAGATCAAGGCCGGGTTTAACTGCATTTATCAGGCTTGTTTTCCCTACACCGGAATGCCCGATAAAGACAGAAGTTTTATCCTTAAGTTCATTAATTAAAGGCTCAATGGTATCCTGTTGCTCAGCGGAAACAGAAAGTACTTTATAACCAATGCTTTGATAGGTTTCTCTGATTTCATTGATCCGGTCATGGTCTTTCTTTTTTGCCAGAT
>SLAU01000028.1 GCA_007126675.1 Balneolaceae bacterium | reverse complement strand
GAGCCGTATCAGCTCTTGCTTCAGAAACCGACTGGCCTTTTCGAGAGCTCAATCTCATCGTTACAATCGGCACATTCTGCATTAGCTCGGCGCCCTCACTTTTCAGAATCTCGTTAACTCCCTCATTTTGGTCCATTTGTATATCATACAATACCAAATTTGGGATCTCGGCCTCAGATTCAAGGCTGATTCTGTTCAGCAGCATTTCCTGCGACAAATAAAGAGTACCAATCAATAACATCCCCATCCCAATTGTAGTGAGTAATAACGGGGTTTGATTGTTGGGCCTGAACAGATTTGCAACTCCCTGTCTCCAGGCGTAGGAGAGTGATTTTAGCCGCAGTCCTTTCACCAAGTAAGTTAGTGCTATGGCCACTGTCCAAAGTACCGCTACTGAAACTACAACAATGGCTGCAAACGCAGCTGCAACTAACAGGCTGTCGGTTACATAAGCAATGAGTAAAATCAGTATAAGTGAAGTAACAATCAGTGCTGTTATTTTAATTCTTGCCGACAGGTTCTTCATTGGAGAAAAATCTGCACTACGCAGAGAAAGCATTGGCGGGATACTGCTAATGGCAACCAAAGGAAGCAGTGAAAATCCGATACTGATAACAGTGCCAAGGATCAAACCGAGAAAAATGGCCTGAAAAGAAACAGCTTGTACAATTTCGAAAGGCAAAAATTCTGTAAAAAGCAGTGGCAGCCAGCTTTGTATAATGATTCCAAAACCGGTACCGATAGCGGATCCTACAAATCCCACGATTGCTATTTGTATGAAAAAAGTTGCAAGAATTTTTTCTTTCTCCATACCAATACAGCGCAGGGTGGCAATAGCTTTGGTTTTTCGCTTTATGTAAACGTAAACAGCACTTGCAACTCCAAGGCCGCCCAATAAAAGCGCAATAAACGCAATTAAACCAAGAAATTTAGAGAGGTTATCAACAATTGCTTCAAAGTCCTGTTTTCTGCTCTCAACAGTTTCAGTCCGCACATTGTGTTCGCGTCCCACCGGCCGGAATTCTGATATCACCTTATCAATATCAACATGAGAATCTGCTTTGTAATACCTTTTATAGACTACTCTGCTGCCTCTGTCTAAAAGCCCGGATCCCTCAAGGACATCAGCAGGCAGATAAACTCTTGGTCCAACAAATGAAAAGGCAGCTGACTCGCCCGATACCGATTTAAGTTCGCCGGATATGGGCAGGGTAATGCGTCCAACCCGGATACTGTCGCCTACTGAAATCCCGAACTGCCACATTGCTGATTGTTCAACAAGGGCCGATTTATCATTTTGATAGTTTAATGCTGCATCTTCAGGCTCTGAAGTTATACTTCCGTAAAAGGGGAACGTACCCTCTATTGCCCGGATTTGTGATAAACGGGAATCGCCCGAACTCAAAAACTGAACCATAGAGTTAAACTCAATAGCTTCTGATTGCTCACCTTCCAGTGTGTCAAGAAATGCAATTACAGGTTCGGCAAATTGCTGAGTGGATCTGAATTCGATATCTGCACCCAGAAGCTCTCTGGCCTGGTCATCAACGGTAAGAAAAACATCATTTCTGAATGACATGATTGCAACCAAAGCCGCCACTCCGGCAATAACAGCTGTGGTATAAAGCAACAGGCTTTTCCACTGAGGCAGTGCATCTCTGTAAGCCAGCTTCCAGGTAAATGGATTAAAAAACTCTCGAATTGTTTTCATTATAGCATACCGGCTTCAACAGTTTCAGAGTCAGGTTTTTGAGTCAGTTCATCGGATGCAATTTCTCCGTTTTTAAGCCTTATAATTCTGTCACACTTTTTGGCCAGTTCAATATCATGAGTAACAATCACAAGGGTAGTGCCCTGTTCTTTATTTAATGAAAAAAGCAGCTCCTCGATTTGTGTTCCGGTTTCGCCATCAAGATTACCTGTAGGTTCATCAGCAAACAAAATGTCGGGTTTATGAATAAATGCACGTGCCAGCCCAACACGCTGCTGTTCACCACCCGATAACTGATTAGGATAGTGATCGGTTCTTTCGCTCAAACCAACATCATCAAGTAACTCAAGTGCTCTCTTTTCAACTTCTTTGTAGGGTACGCCCCGCAGTTCAATAGGAACCATTACATTTTCAAGAGCAGTAAGGGTAGAGATTAATTGAAATGTTTGAAATATAAAGCCGATTTGTTGATTTCGTACAGATGATAGTTGGTCTTCATTCAATTCTGTCAGATTTGTTTTATTGAGTATAACTGAGCCAGATGTTGGATTATCGAGTCCAGCGCATAGTCCCAGAAGGGTAGTTTTGCCACTGCCGGATGGGCCAACGATTGCACAAGTTGTTCCTTTTTCAACATTAAAGGTAACAGCCTTTAAAACGGTTAAACTTCGGTCGCCGCTTTTAAACGTTTTAGTAAGATTTTTTACAGTTAAAATATTTGAACCCATCTGATTGTAGATGATTTTCTGTTAATTTAGATTAAGATAACTATACTATTTAACATGAATTCGACATAAGAATTTGAGTAAAGAATCATGTCTGACCAAATTGGGCGTGAAATTGCAAAACAATATCAATTCCCTCATACCGGACCCTGTTCCGGTATCTCCTGCCTTTAACAACGTTAGGGGATACCGCATAGAGACTGCCTGCAGAAGCCTTGGCAGAAGCAGGTGCGGGATGACGTACAATCTGGACATAGTCATTATTTAGTATCCAATTTCAACGATTCTAAAACGAACTCTGTAATCTGCTGATTTGTTAAAATCGCCATGCAGAGTCTAACAAAAGATCAGATATAAACCATTCCGCAGCAGGAAAATAAAAATGAATTTCAGTATTAAACGATCAACCATATTACATGTTTCAGTTTTAATGATATGCTTTCTGTGTGTGAGCAATCTCTATGCACAGGATAAAAAACATATCCTGTTTTTTGGTGACAGCATTACTGCAGGTTATGAAATTGATCCTGATGATGCATTCCCAGCTATTATTCAAAGAAAGGCGGAAGAAAGCGGGCTCAATTATAAAGTAACAAATGCAGGAGTAAGTGGTGAAACGTCTGCCGGAGGAGTGCGAAGAATTGACTGGATACTACAGCAGGATATTGATGTTTTCTTTCTTGAACTGGGTGGAAATGACGGCTTAAGAGGAATTGACCCTGAGAATACAAAGCAAAATTTACAACAGATTATCGACAAAGTACGAGAGGCTGATTCTTCAACTAAAATTGTATTGGCCGGTATGGAAGCTCCGCCAAATATGGGAAGTGATTATACCGAAAGATTCCGCTCAATTTTCAGCGAGCTGGCTGAAGAGAATGATCTTTTATTTATGCCATTTGTGTTAGAAGACGTTGCAGGTGAACCAGATTTGAATCTGCCCGACGGAATACATCCAACTGAAGAGGGGCATGAGATTATCGCCAAAAACATATGGGAACTTCTCAAGCCCCATTTATAGAGTCAAAACTTAATCCAGCAGCTCGAAAACAACCACTACATTTCTTGTTACTGAAATGGTTTGAGCAAAATCCATCATTGAGGGGGCGTCAGCAAGCATTGCTGCACTGAATTCTGTTCGCGCGACGGGCCTGTGTTCAGCAACTCCATGGTTGATTTTAATCACACTTCCCAGATTTTTTCCGGCTGCTTCGGCCATTATCCGGGCGTCATCACGCGCAAGCTCTACTGCTTTGGCAAGAGCTTCTTTTCCGCCTTGTTCATATTCGGTGGAGTAAAAGCTGGCTGAAAAATTGTCAAATTCGTTATCAATCAGATCTTTCTGCAGATTTATGAACAGATCAAAATCATTCATTTTTATACTTATACGCTGGGATGTTGTGGTATGAATAGAGCCATCACGCTGGCGGTTTGGGCGTATACTCATAGGCTGATAGCTAATTGCATCTTCACTGATATTAAGCTGCTGCAGCATACCTGCAAGGAAAGATTCTCTTTCTTTGTGCTGTTCAAATGCCTGATCTGCAGTTGATGATGTAACTCCAATCGTTATATTAAAATTGATCACATCAGCCGGGACCAATATTTCAGCACTTGATCCCACAGTTATTGTTGGTGTTTCACTTTCACTTGCAATTCCTGCACCTGCACAAGCCTGTAAAAGAAATAAAGCAATGAGCGGTATGTGAAAGAAAGATTTTCTCTTTAAGCCATTCTGAATTTTCATAATTCACCGGATTTAGTATTAATTGTGTAGAACTAAAAAGTGTATAACCTGATTTTTAGCACATAGTTTCTGTAAAATGTGTTTAAATAAAGCATTTTGCTATGCATGAGTAGTGTAATATTTCGAAGATATGCTATATAAGATTCAGGTAACAAATATGAAAATAATTATCTGATAAAGTATTGAAAATATTTGATATAGAATTTTAATCTATAATAAACTGATTAATTTTCTGCTACACGTTCGTCCAAATATTCTGTGTTGATCAGTCATGATTTTATAACTTTTTGGAAGCGCTATTTTGAAATCATTTCATGAATGAGTAATATCAAAAACTGACTAATGCAGTTAAAACTGCTTATAGTATGCTAAAAATGTGAAATTTGTCATCACAAGTAATTGCCATTTATCATAAACAGATCAAAGTGTTACCGAGCTTAGATATTAATGTAGTGATTCTGACATCTGCAGCTATGTATAATCTCAAACTCTATTAAGTGAATGAATATCCAATTACATGTGAACGAATTGCTCATGAATATTCACTTCCCCGAAAACAAGCTTCTATAAATAAATCCGTCTTTATGAAACTACCAGATACTCGTTTTTTAGGTTCAATACTATTACTGCTTGCATTATTTATTTACGGTTGCAATGCAGATCCACTCACCACCAATGGTACCATTGATGTGCCGGATGATGGAGTTGTTGAATACAGTTCAGGCGAAGCCGATCTGTCGAACTTTGTAGCAATTGGCAACTCTCTTACAGCCGGCTTCGCAGATGGTGCACTTTACGATGCTGCTCAACAACGATCATTCCCGGCTATGTTAGCACAAAAATTTGCACAGGCCGGCGGATCTGCACAGTTTAATCAGCCCGACATTAATTCTGTTAATGGCTGTAACACAAGTGTAAGTGTCTGTGACGGCTCTGATCCGGATCCTCTCGGGAGATTTAAACTGGATATTAACCTTCCTGGGCCGTCACCAACTATAGACGGTGATCCTATCACGCCATACACCGGAGATGTATCAGCTTTAAATAATTTTGGTGTGCCGGGAATACAAGTTGGCCAACTTCTTACACCGGGTGCAGCTATTCCGGGAGATCCTGCATTTAGCGGTATGTATACAAGATTTGCATCGAACCCGGGCAGTTCAACTATTCTTGGTGATGCGATAGCCACCCAACCTACATTTTTTACTCTTTGGGCAGGCAGTAATGACGTTTTAGGATACGCTGCGAGCGGAGCAACCAATAACAATATTTTTACTTCGGAAGCTGATTTTGAAATGCGCTTTGGAGCCGTTGTATCGCAGTTAATGGATAACACGAATGCAAAGGGAGTAGTTCTCGATATTCCTCCAATGCTTTATGCACCCTATTTCAGGCTGGTGCCTTATAACCCGATTGAGTTTGATGAAAACGATCCGGTTGACGTTGCAACGGTTAATCAGCTTAATGCTGGATTCAGCGGTTTTAATGAGTTTCTTGACGTAATCGTGGCCAATAATCTGTGGAATGCTGCTGACGCAGAACGACGGAAAGTAACTTATGAGCTGGGCGCAAATCCAATTTTAATTAGAGACCCAAATCTTGCCAGCCTGACCGGAGTGTTATCCATACTTGAATCACAGGAGATTATCACTCCAGAACAACGTCAGGCACTTACACCATTTGTTCGTGCCCGGCAATTAGAAGAAGGGGAGCTGGCATTATTTACGGCTGCCCAGGTTTTAGGAACACTCGCTGATCCGGAAGATCCGGGTTCAGTGATTGGTGTAGCTGTACCTCTTGCCCCTCAACACTTTCTTGCTTTTGAAGATATTGATAGAATAGAAGACAGGCGAATGGCCTTCAATTCAATTAT
>SLAU01000030.1 GCA_007126675.1 Balneolaceae bacterium | reverse complement strand
GACCGCCTCGAGCGCAAACGCAGCTGGTTCGATCACTGGCTGAATGAGAATTAGTTTGATTATTGGGTAAATCTCCCCTTGAGGGGAGTCTCCACGTGTTTTTTGGCGGAGGAGGGGTTTTCGCAGATTGGTAATTTTCAAGTTCCCACACTCGCCTCTCATTTACTACCCGCAACACTGGCAGAACCTTCGGACACCTGACCTCCGAAGCACCATAAACAAACATATTAGTAGCGCAAACTTTAGCGAAGGAGAACTACCAGGTTGCTCTTTAAATCAGCACAAAACCTTCACAGTTTACCTTAGACTACCAATCCTTTAATCCTCGATATCAATTGTAGACTGGCGTTCCCGGTTAATGGTAAGGCGGGTTACATCGGGTCGGGAATAATGTCCTGATGGATCAAAATTTTGCCTTTCTTCGTATATGCGATTGAAATCAATTGTTCCGGTAATCAATCCTTCTTTATCTGCCACAGGCTCAATAATCCAGCTGCCGTCAGGCCCGGCAATGCAGGAGCCCCCATTTGCCAGAACATCAGGAGCTTTTTTAAGAATTTCAGTAAGGTTAGGTGTATCATCCGGGAAATCCTGTTTTCGCATCAGTGATGATACTGAAATTACGAATGAACGGCTTTCACGCGCAATAAAACGTGTAATATCTTTTGTGTTGTGGACACTTCCCGGCCAAACGGCTACATGCAAATTTTCACCCATTCCATAAAGTGCTGCACGCGGAAGAGGCATCCAGTTTTCCCAGCAATTTAGTCCGCCCACGGTAAAACTTTTGAGCTGATGCACACGAAGGCCGTGGCCATCTCCCGGCGACCATGTCATCCTTTCATCATAGGTTGGCTGCAGCTTTCGGTGCACAGATTGAATGGTTCCGCTTTGGTCAATATACACCAGGGAGCAGTAGAGGCTGTGTCCGCCACGGTCGGCCGCACGTTCAATGATACCGAGGTACACCGCGATGTTCAATGATTTAGCGAGTGAACAGATATCATCAAGATCACCGGATTCAATCTGTACGGCATTCCGTGCATAATGGGCATGGAGCTCTTTTTGAACCGGAGAATTCCACTCGGATGCGGAAGTGTTTGCCAGCCAGTGTGGATAGCCGGGGACAAATCCCTCACCGAATACCACCAGTTCACATTTATTCTGAGCAGCTTCCCGAATTGTTTCGGCCGCTTTTTGTAATGTTGCATTTTTATTCAGCCAGACTGGCGCAAATTGTGCAAGGCCAACGGTAAGGATATTATTGTGAGACATGTTAAACTACTTTTTGGATTGAACCATTATCGGTGTACAAAGATATTAGTGCCGGCGAAAAAAGCCACACTGAATAATTGATCAAATAATACTGAGGCTATAAACAGGCATATTAAAAGAAACGTACGGTTAATCTGTCTTTCTGGTTTTGGCTATTGACCGGCTTAGTATAAAAACAGGTATAAGGCCTACCAAAACAATAGCTAAGGCTGCTCCGGATGATTCAGCAAGGCGTTCATCAGAAGCAAGACGATAAACCTGAACGGCAAGTGTATCAAAATTAAATGGCCGCACAATGATAGTTGCCGGGAGTTCTTTAATCACATCTACAACTACAAGCATGATGGCTGCAAACAAACTGCCTTTCATCATCGGCATGTGAACCTTGCCAAGAATTTTTCCATACTTATAACCCATTCCCTGGGCCGCTTCATCCATATTGGAAGTGATTTTTCCAAGGCTGGCTTCAACCGTGTTAAATGCAACTGCAAGAAATCGTACCACGTAAGCAAAGATCAAAGCGAAAATTGTTCCGCTCAGAATTAATCCGGTAGAAACGCCAAAGGTATCTCTCATAAAACTGTCGATAGTGTTATCCATCCAGCCAAACGGAATTAATATACCTACAGCAATTACTGATCCGGGAATTGCATAACCCATCGAGCCGATGCGTGTTGAGGCTTTAGTGAGAAATGAAGGATTGAGCCTGGCGCCATAAGCCATGATAAGAGCTACAAACAGCGCAACTAATCCTGCGATGATTGCAACCAGAATTGTGTTAAGGCTAAATTGTACAAAGCGTGCATCAACAGCAGTCTCAAAGTTTGTGATCATCATTTCAGTCAGGATCAGAACGGGAATCAAAAAACCGACTAAAACCGGAATGGCACAAAACGCAGTACTTGCCCATGCTTTCCAGCCTTTCAGATCGTAAACAAACAATCTTTTATATCTGCCGGTACTGCTTTGTTGGGTATTCATCCGGCTGCGCGACCATCGTTCAAGTAGAATCAGTACCAGGATAAAAAGAAGCAGAAATGCAGATAACTGTGCAGCCGCCACACGTTCTCCCAAACCAAACCAGGTTCTATATATACCGGTAGTAAAGGTTTGAATGCCGAAATAATCTACAGTTCCAAAATCGTTCAGGGTTTCCATCAGGGCGAGTGCCATACCGGCCGCAATAGAAGGGCGTGCAAGCGGCAGTGCCACTTTATAAAAACTTTGAAAAGGTGTTGCGCCAAGGCTTCGGCTGGCCTCCAAAAGTGAAGATGATTGTTCAAGAAAAGCCGCTCTTGTTAACAGAAAAACATAGGGGAAAAACACAAAAGCCATCATGATGATAGCTCCGCCGAGCGACCGAACGTTTGGAAACCAGTAATCACCATATCCCCAGCCGGTAATATCGCGCAGCATCCCCTGAACCGGTCCGGTAAAGGCTAAAAAATCGGTATAGGTGTAAGCCATCAGATATGCAGGCACAGCCATGGGCAGGATCAGAAGCCAGTTAAAATGGCGGCTTCCGGGAAATCTGCACATCGTTACCAGCCATGCGGTTCCAACACCCAAAATAAAAACTCCAAACCCGACACCGATCATCAGCCAAAACGAATTCATCACATAGTTTGGCAAAACGGTTTGTGCAAGATGCGACCATACTTCGCCGGTAGGCACAAAAATATTGGCGAGAACCGTAAAAATAGGTACGGAAACGAGAAGTGCAATCAGCAGAGTAACACTGTTCCATGCTTTGGAAGATGTTTTTTTAACCGGTACAGATTCACCGGATACTTTTTGTTTGGTAAACTCAATCAGGTTCCGGATCATGCTTTCAGAATACGATCGGGTTTAGAAATTCCAAAATCTTTTCTGAGTGCAAGATTTGCCGCATGATAGCCACACATACCGTGAATGCCGCCGCCAGGAGGTGTTGATGATGAACAAAAATAAAGTCCTTCGGCCGGCATAGCATACGGCTGAAACAGGCTGACCGGACGTGAAAACAACTGCCATATATCCTGACGGCCGCCGTTGATATCACCACCAATGTAATTGGCATTGTAACTGTGAAACTGCTCTGTATTCATGGTAATTTTTTCATCAATCACATCTCTGAACCCGGGTGCAAAACGCTCAAACTGGTTTTCGACTGCCTCAGTCATATCTTTTGTTGAACCATTTGGCACATGACAATACGCCCACAGCGTATGCTTTTGATCCGGCGTGCGTGAATCATCGAATAAACTTTGCTGTGCAACCAGTACAAACGGATCATCCGGATGACCGCCTTCGCTCATTATTTTTTCCGATCGGGCAATTTCGTCAAAAGTTCCGCCAAGATGAACCGTACCCGCTTTGCCGCACTCAGGATCTTTCCACGGTACCGGCTCTTTCAATATGTAATCGATCTTAAAAGCTCCTGAACCATACCTAAATTTATACAATCTCTTTTTATACGATTCAGGCAGTTTATCGGAGGCAATTTTTGCAACCTGATGGGGAGTCAAATCAAAAAGTACAGCCTTTGAAGGAGGGAGCTGTTCCAGTGATTCAACTTTGAACCCGGTTTCGATTTCTCCTCCGAGTGATTTGAACAATGCGGCCATTGAATCGGCGATAGCCTGAGATCCGCCTTTTGGAAGCGGCCAGCCGCCTGTATGAGCTGCACCGAAAAATACAAGACCGATTGCCGATGTTGCTATTTCATTCAGCTTTAAGATACTGTGAGCTGCAAGGCCTGCAAACATAGCCTGGGCACGCTCGGTTTTAAACCGTTTTTTCAGCAGGCATGCCGGCTGCAAACCCTTCAACCCAAAACGGGCTAGTTTAAACGGGCTGCCCGGTATTGAAAGGGGACCGAGAAAATCTTCAGTCAGTTCTTTCCAGTTATTAACTACAGGACCAACCAGGTTCTTGTATCTTTTTTCATCCTCGCCCAATTCAAAAGCAGTTCGGGAGAAATCACGATTCAATATTACAGCCGGATCATTATCCATTGGGTGAGCAGCAGGATACTCGGGATGGATCCATTCCAAACCATAATTTTCCAGATCCAGTGTTTGCATGTAAGGCGATGCCATCGCCATTGGGTGTATTGCCGAGCAAACATCATGATGGTAACCGGGGCGTATCAACTCTTTGGTTCTCATACCGCCGCCGATTGTGGGCGATGCTTCAAATATCTTAACACTTAAACCTTCCTGGGCCAGGCGTATAGCTGCCGCTAATCCGTTCGGACCTGAACCTACAACAATCGCATCGTATTTTACTGTTTCAGACAAAAGCTTTCCCGGTTTTATAATGAGTCAGAAAGGTAAGGAAACGGGAATCAAACCTGAAAAAGTTCATGGTTAATCTTTTATCTTGTTGTGAATTCTCATTATTAACTGGTGATTGGCCAAATCATGAAAAACCTACAATGCCTGCTTTGTGATAATGATGAAACGGAGCTTATACTGGAGTCTGATTTACGTTTCCATGATATAAGACGATTTTATCATTGCAAGAGTTGCGATCTTGTTTTTGTTCATCCGGACGACAGACTCGACGGGGATATGGAGTTTTCGCGTTATGTGCAGCATGATAACAGGCCGTATGATCCTGAGTACAGAAAGTTTTTGAGCCAGCTGGCAAACCCGATGCTGAAGAGAATTAAACCGAACAGCTGCGGACTTGATTTCGGATCCGGTCCGGGGCCGGCATTGCATTTGATGTTTGAGGAGAAAGGCCATCGAATGCAAAACTATGACATATTTTTTGATGACGACCCAACCGTATTTGAAGAGATGTATGATTTTATAACTGTGAGTGAAACGGCTGAACATCTCTTTGATCCTCTTTCAGAGTTCGACAGATTATGGAGTTGCCTAAAGGAGGGAGGATATCTTGGAATTATGACCAGCCAGGCACCGGAAAACGATCAGCTTGAGGATTGGCATTATATTTACGATGATACCCACGTCGTTTTTTTCCGTCCAAAAACATTCGCGTGGATGGCAAAACGATGGGATGCCGATTTAGAGATACTGAGTGACCGTGTTGTGATTTTCAGGAAGAAATAGAGATTTTAAAACAGAGGATTAAAGATTCGATAATCATTTCGATTAACAAACCAAACGAGGCTGTCCCAAAAGGTATAATTCATCAAATTTCGCTTAAATAATTTAGATTTATTTTTCTGACTCACCCTATCATCCCTCTCTAAATAATAGAGAGGGATTAAATGACTAAATTATTTAAGCTGGTTCATAAATTGATTTACTTTTGGGACAATCTCACAAGCATTAGCATGGCCTCGAAGCCTCGGGGCTATGTTAAAAGAAGAGTTTAAATCACAAAGCACCAACGGTGCGCAAGCCCGGCTGCCGATCTTCCAAGAGATTAGCACCGAACGTTGCGGCATACGTTTTAGTCTCGTGAGAACGAATTGGATTGGGATAGCACAATTATCATTTCGTAGCTAAATCCCTTCACAATACGTCCCGCCGGGACGAGCTAATTGATATCGCACCCATGGTGCTACCGATAAGATGTCCCTGCCGGGACATGTTTTTTATAAATAATAGTTAATAGAGAGACAAAAAATTTTCAGGACTTTTGCCGGGTTTAAACATAATACAACAAGTTTTTGACCCTACTCAACCTCCATCAACCGCATCTCAGCGAGATGCTTTGCCTGTAGCACCGAATGGTGCGTCAATCGTTTTTGTCCTGGAAGGACGATTTGTGTTTGGCATGGCATGTTCTTTATTCGTAGCAAAATCCCTTCACAATACGTCCCGCTGGGACG
>SLAU01000246.1 GCA_007126675.1 Balneolaceae bacterium | reverse complement strand
TTATCAATAATAGTTCAACATAAGATGTGGCCAGGCCAAACTCTGACAACTGCTCATCAAAAAATGAAGAGACCTGTCTGGAAAGATGGTTAATTGTAGTATGGAAATGTTTCATTATCTTAGCCTTGTATATACAAGTAAATCTCACTATTTATCTGTTAATTTGCAACTTGTATTTCATTTTTGACAACGAATACCGATCTTACTGTAACCCATTTGCCTTATGTATAAAGTTCAGTTAAAAAACTTTGAGGGTCCGCTCGACCTCTTGCTATTCTTTATCAAGCGTGACGAGCTTGATATCTACGACATACCTATAGCACACATCACAAGTGAATTTCTCGCCTATATACGGTTAATGGAGGAGCTCGATCTGGATGTAGCCAGTGAATTTATTTACATGGCAAGCTTACTGATGTCGATAAAGGCAAAAATGATGCTTCCGGGGGCGGAATCTGAAGATGATGAAGAGCTTGATGAAAACGACCCAAGGTATGAGCTTGTACAAAAACTGCTTGAGTATAAGCGCTACAAAGAGATGGCTGAAAAGCTCACGATTATTGATGAAGAGACCAGGAAAAAATATTTCCGTGGTTATACTGATTCAGATATTGTGGAAAAACAAGCTACCGGCGAAGCGCTTAAAGATGTCACCATTTTTGATCTCATGACCGCTTTTCGTAAAGTACTGGCTGATATAAAGCGTCAAAATACCTATCACAGAGTAGAAAAAATTGAATTCACTGTTGAAGAGCAAACTGAGTTTATTCTTACAACACTACAAAATCGCGGCCGGCTTTCTTTCCAAAGTTTTTGTTTTGAGCTGAAGAATCGAGCACTTGTTGTAGTAACATTTCTTGCAGTTCTTGAAATGTTAAAAGAGCAACAAATTAATTTGTTTATCGACGATGACCCGACAGATTTTTATATTGATCTAAAGCCGGTTGATGAAATAATCGGAAAAGGAACAGCATCAGAATCTATCTCATCATGAAAAAACTTTTTTTACTGATTTTCCCTGCACTGCTGATTAGCAGCTGCTCAAGCACGGATAAATTGCAACATGATAGCGGCCAAACGGACCAGCTTCTCACATATTCAGAACTCATCACTCCGGAGTTTTTGCGCTCTCATCTTGAGGTTATCGCCCACGACTCACTACTGGGACGCGATACCGGTTCAGAAGGTGAACGAATTGCCGCATCATATATCATAGATCACTACACAGAGTGGGGAATTGAACCTAAGGGAACCACTGGTTATCTGCAGCCCTTTATGCTGAATGCTGAAAGAACTGACAGTCTTGTTTACCGAACTTATTCAGTTGCCGATAACGATACAACCTGGTTAAGCCAGTCGATTGAGGGGGAGTCATCAGCTGCAGACTTTATAAGACTTTTTGGTGGTGCCACACCGCAAGATGGTGAAATTGTTTTTGCAGGATTTGGAGTTTACGATCCAGCCCGCAATGTCAGGCATCTTGATGAGGATAAAATAGCAGGAAACTGGGTATTAATTTTTGAAGAAATACCACATGTGGTTAACGGCGACACGCTGATTGATCCCAGAATAAATAATAATGCCAGAATAGGCCAGATTATCAGTCAATATAATGCCAATGGTGTACTGGTTATATCAGATATGGAGCAGGATGAGTACATGGAAGTTGCAGCGATAAGCTCTATGACAATAAGTAATCCTGAAAACTTTCGTCTGCAATATTTAGATGATGGCCGTGGAACGCACGGTTTCTCTGAATCTTATACTATGGTAAGCCCTGAAAAAGCTGCTGAAATGCTTGGACTGGAATCTGTTGCAGAAATCTTCGAATACCGTGAGAGTTTGAAATCTGATATAACCGGCTTTTCAGCTTATAAAACGGACAGGCACCTGAAATATGAACCTTTTGAAGGTACTGTAGAAGTTGAAAGCAATAATGTGATCGGTTACATAGAAGGCGGTCACCCCGAGCTTAAAGAGGAAGTAATTGTTTTGGTGGCTCATTACGATCATATAGGAATCGGGATGCCGGACGAGCATGGCGATATGATCAACAATGGTGCTGACGATAATGGCAGCGGAACAGTAGCATTGCTGAATATTGCAAAAGCAATGCAGCAGGCTGCCAATGATGGATACCGGCCGGACCGCAGTGTTTTATTTCTGCATGTAAGTGCAGAGGAGAAAGGATTATTGGGCTCGCGTTACTATTCTGATCATCCGGTAATACCGATCGAAAATACAGCCGCATCGTTTAATGCGGATATGATCGGACGCAGTGATGACAGAAATATCGATAAAGGTGATACCGACTATGTTTACCTGATTGGGGGACACCTTATTTCATCAGAACTTGAAAACCTGGTAATTGAGGCAAATAATAAGTCGGTTTCAATGCGGCTTGATGATTATTACAACGACCTGAATGACCCGAATCAGCTCTATCGCCGCAGTGATCACTGGAACTTCGGACGGCTTGAAGTTCCCTTTGTTTTCTTTTTTACAGGCTTACATGAAGACTACCACAGGCCCGGCGATACCGTAGATAAAATAGATTTCGAAAAACTCTCCCGTATTACAAAACTGATTCATGCATCCACAATTAAAACAGCCAATGCTGAAAACAGGCCCGAAGTGGATAATGATGAGTTTGTAGAGATCACCCGCCGCATGGCGAGATGAGGTATCATCAGCCTATCGAACTAAACTTATCGTAAGATCGGGATATCAAAGGCTCGATATAAGTCCCCCTTTGAAGGGGGACTATCTTTTTTCCGTCTTACTCTAAATTATCAAAGCCCATGAAGCACAAAGGCGGCCCAGTTTCTGGGTGCTGCTGTTGTTGGGTTTTCAATCATTGAAAGCTTTGCCAGCCTCAGGCTTTCACTGTAACTGTAACCCTCTCTGATATTTTCATAGAAATAGATCATCAATTGAGCGGTTGGCTGATCATTTACGCGCCACATTGAAACAGCAAGGTTTGCAGCACCCGCGTAAATAAATGCGCGCGTAAAACCAATCATTCCCTCTCCGCGATAAACAGAACCGAGACCTGTGTCGCATGCCCCGAGTACAACCAGGTCCGCATTGAGTTCCATATTGTAAATATCATCAACATATGCCATGCCGTCATCATCGGCACCGGGATAGAGTGCTATTCCTGACATTGACGGGTTTTCTTCATTTATAAAGGCGTGCGTGGCAAAGTGAATATAATTGTAATTTCCAAGCCGGTTAATTAGTTCTGATTTTGTAGCGTCACTACTGAGAAGAATTTCAGTTCTGTTTGGAAAGAAGAATTCAGAAAGACCGCGTCTCTGACTGAATATTTCACCAATTTTCCTGGTTTCGTAGCTTGTGAGTAACAACGGATCCAAACGATTGCCATATCGCAGCTGATCTGTCTCAGACGTCCAGCTTTGATCAGAATCAGCAAAAGGTGCAAGTGCAAGCAAGTTTCTTGGATTCTCCTTTTTTCTGCTAAGCATTCTTTCAAGAATTGTAACCGAGGATGCATATGAAATGCTCAATTCACGGACCAAATAAGGCATCTGATCATATCTTGTATGTTCCGTTTTTTCGGTTAGCAGAAGTTCAAACGGTAAAAAATGAAGCACCTGATCCGCTACTATAATCAAAGAGTTTGTTTCAAAGTAGGGACGCAGGGGTTTTATAAGCCTGCTGTAAAGTTTGTAAGAGCTGCTTTTAAACTCAGATGTTTTACCGCCCGTAACCGCATCTCTTAGTTCTGTAACCTTTTCTTCAATTCCATCCGTCTGGGTCAATTTGACGAACTTTGTATGGCTTGGCGACATAATGAAAGCGTAAATATATTCATCACCCACTACAAAGCTTATCAGTGTTTTGTCGTGACCAAGCAGTGCACTGGCCTCTCTCTTATTTATAACCTGATTATCATATTTCAACCAATAGTAGGATGGATAGTTATTCTCTAACTCAGCAGTAAACTGTTCAAGGTCTCTTTTCGCATAGAAAAGAGAATCCTGAAGGCTTGCAGCCAGTACTCTGTCTTTATCCGGACCCTTTGACTGTTCAGTACTGAGCCGCTGAAAAAGTCCGGAAATTTTTGAGTTCAGTGATCTTTCCTCTTCAATAATTTCTTCAGGAACACCGGCGAATGATCTTGCCTCCAGATTCTGCAACAATTCAAGTGCAATACGCGACCTGCTTTCTTCAACGATTGTAAATAATCGGTCCAAATATTTTTCATCGCCACTGACGTCATAAAACGAATTTAGCACCTCTGCCTTTTTAGTGTACAGGCTATAATTTCTGTCAATTAAACTAAGTTTTGACGCTTCCGCCTTGTATGTATTTTGAAGATGGCCAACCAGCTCAAGTGACCAATTAAGTATTGATTTAGTTTTATTTAAATGAAATTCCTCAGCATTTAGCTCGTACAGCGTCCAGTGAGTTTGAGCCCAGTGTTGTAGTATTTCAACGGTTTTTGGGGGATCGCCTATTGGATGTGTAAGATCAATTTTTTCTGAAAAATCATATTCTCCGTAAACAGTCTCAAAAGACTTAGAGAAATAGTCAATAGCTTCATCATAATGCTCCTGTAGCATTCTGCTGTTTCCTAGTGTAAAGTACAGGTCTGCTACGTTAGGATGGCTTGGCCCCAGCCTGTTAATTGCAATTTCAAGAGCTCGATGCAATGTATATTCAGCCTCCTCGAACCGGTTTCTGTCAAGATAAAATGCAGCAAGTTGTGTTTTTGGCTCTATTAATATCGGATGATTTTCGCCACGGTCATTTTTTCTTACCTCAATAGATAACAGATAATTTCTCTCAGCTTCATCAAACTGCTCATTAGCTGCATAGATAGATGCAAGGTTTGAATATCCGACAGCAGTATCGATATGATTTTCCCCCATTGTGGCTTCTTTAACGCGCTGTGCTTCTTCAAGATATTCAGCAGCTTTATCGAGATCACCCAACATAAATTTTGATACGCCAGCATTATTATATGCTACACCAAGCCGGTGATGATCACTTCCCAGGCGCCTTTCCATAATTGAAGCTGCCCGTATAAAATAATCTGAAGCTAATCCGAAATCACCCATTCCATAGTAAATTCCCCCTATGTTGTTGTAACTGTAGGCAAGTGAAAGATGGCTCTCTCCGTGTAATTCATTTATTTCGTCGACAGATAATAAATAATTCTTCATCGCTTTTTCCGGCTTGCCCAACTTGCGATAGAATACACCAAGGTTAGTATAGACCATGATTAATGTTCTCTGAAGCTCTCTTTCTCTTTCAACACCCTCGATTGCTGAAAGGCCTGTATAGTAGATATCAATTGCTTTTTGGTAATTACCGGCGTGATCTTCATAATAACCAATACCAACGGCTGCCCGGAGAACTGACAGGGGCTTTAAGTCTTCCTCCTCAAGCATATTTCTGAGCTTAATTGAATAGATTTCAGCACTCTCATCTGTTGAAACTTCACTCATTGCAAAAATTTGCATCTGGTAAACATGCACTAAATGATCCGGGTGACTGTTCAATTCATTTAAAACAAATGCTTCAGATCGGTCAATTAACTTTTTTGCCTTTTCAAATTGACTTTTATTTCTATGGACATTCGCTTTGTATATCAAAGACTCCAGACATAGTTCATTATATGACATATTGCTGCAGTGCTCATCAGTTAAAGACTCAAAAAGCTGAAATGCTGTATCATAATGTCCACGATCATATTCAGAAACAGCCTTATTGAATACTTCCTCCGGTGCAGAGTTAGTTTGTCCAAACAGAAAATCTGAAAAGGTAAAGCTTAGAATGAGTACTGTTAATGCAACTTTCACAGGCATCAGAGCATTTTTTAAAACGAGCATAAACTTTATAAGAGAGAAAACCGAAAATCAAAGAGCTGCACCAAGCCGCTTCAAAATTACCAGTATTGTAATTCCCCGGAGATCATTTTAAAAAACCAAACGGATATAGTAAAGTTAATTATCCGCTTTTGTGGCAAAGATCTAATTAAAGTAACTTGGTGGTAATTAAAATGAGATTAATATCATCTGCAATTTACCGAATGAAAGCAGTAAGTT
>SLAU01000237.1 GCA_007126675.1 Balneolaceae bacterium | reverse complement strand
TGTTGGTTTGGCTGCTCTCTTATCAAAGGCCGGGAGGAGATATGATGCTAACCATCTGGATTTTATTTAGCGTGATGCATCATGGATTAATATTTTTGTCAGCCTCTGAAGAATTTACCCCCGTATGGTGGCAGCGGTGGATGGCAGGTGGTTTAAACTGGCTTATGTCCCGTTTTTGGATGCAGTTTCGGTGGGTTCTGTTGCTAGTAGTTAGCGTATGGCTGAATGGTTTTATTTTTGCCCATACAGGCAATGCCGAAGTAGTAATGATGGCTGGCGTGTATATTCTTACCGGATTTCTGTTTTCATTAACCATTTCAATCTATCAAAAACAAAGTAAGTATTCCTGATTTTATGCTGATTCTTAAAGACATAAAGAAACAATTCAGTGCCGGTAAAACTATTTTTTCCGGAATTAACCTGTCATTTGATCAGGGAGAGTTTATCGGGCTTATTGGGCCAAACGGTTCAGGGAAAACCACATTTTTACGATTGATATCAGTAAACTCTTTTCCCACTGAAGGAGAAATAACCTACAATGGAATTAACATTCATAAAAAGCCGGCTCATTTCCTGAAAGATGTGGGGCTTGTGCACGACGAGGAAAACCTGCCGCTGCATTTATCTGCAGTTGAATTAATGGAATGGGTACTCAGAAACCGAAACCTCTGGAATGAAGAATCAGAAAACAAAATCAATGAAATATTTGATAAGCTTGAATTGGGAGAAGACCGGTATAACCAGATAGGCACCTATAGTACGGGAATGAAAAAGAAAACGCAGATTGCAGCTGCATTTATCATAAAGCCGAAAGTATTAATTTTGGATGAGCCGCTTCGGGGCCTGGATGAAAACACAAGAGAGGTTTTCTACGAAATGCTCAAAAAGGCAAAAGAGGATAATACTTTGATATTGATGGCTTCGCACACTTTGAACAGAGATTCTGAACTCCTTCATAAAGTGATCGACTTTCCATTGGCTTAGGAATGATTTTGGGATGATTTATATTTAAATTATAGGCTTGCAAAAAAGTCAATAATTTGAAATTAATTTATGGCAGACATTAAATTACCTGAAGTTGAACTGAATATTTATTCTAAGAATAACCCGGTTGAAGTTGAAGTTGTAGAAAATTATGTGGCAACGAAGGAATCAAGCCCAAACTTCGTACGACACGTCACTTTTGATATTACGGGAACAGATTTAGTTGACAGAATCAGAGTGGGACAGTCGGTGGGAATATTACCACCCGGCGAAGATGAGAGAGGCCGGCCACATAGATTAAGGCTATATTCCGTTTCATCACCCAGTACCGGCGAACATGGTAAAAAGCATTTGGTGTCAACCACAGTAAAACGAACCATCGAGGAGATTGATAACAATTTATACCTCGGTATTGCTTCCAATTACCTTGCTAACCTCAAACCCGGTGATAAAGTAAGAATGACCGGACCAAGCGGGAAAAGATTTCTGCTGCCGGAAAATGCCCTGAATTTTAATTACCTGTTTTTTGCAACCGGTACCGGAATAGCACCTTTCAGAGGTATGATCCAGGATTTATTTTCAGCAGATTACAAAAATGATTGTGTACTGGTTTTTGGGTGCCCTTACCGAACAGATCTGCTTTACGCGGATTATTTTGAAGAGATGGATGATAAAAATACAAATTTTCACTATCTGAAATCGATTTCCAGAGAATCAAGACGGAAGGATGGAACAAAGTTTTATGTACAAAACCAGATCTCTGATCAGAAAGAACTTCTGTATCCAATCCTAAATAAGGAAAATACGCTGATCTATATTTGCGGAATGAAGGGTATGGAGTTGGGTATTTATAAAGAACTCTATAAGCAAGGGTTAACAGATTACCTCGAAATTAAGAAAAGTCCAGAAGGGTCGGTTGATGATATTCCGTCAGATAAGTTCAAACATTTTATTAAGCCATCGGCCCGAACTTTTGAAGAGGTGTACTAAATTAAGTGCTGTTATTCTTTTAGGCTGAATTAGATTTGAGGATCACAAACTTATAAGGCAAGATCCGGCCTCCAAACTTTTCGGTGTATACTTGTGTAAAAACGGCACCCAATAGTATTGTCTGGATGTTATAATACACCCAAATAATAAACACAATCAGAGAACCGGCTGCCCTGTATGCAACTTCAATTCCGCTTGCAGAAAAGTAAACTCCGATCAGGTATTTACCCAGCAAGAATAGAATAGTAGTCACTGTGGCTCCAATTATGATATCTTTCCATGGAGCGTGTACGTCGGGTAATATTTTGAATATCAGTGTGAAAAAACATACTGCAAAAGCTATGGTGGATATCTCTGAAACAAATCTAAAAAAATCGATATCGAGAAATGGAAGAAGATCCATCAGAAAATCAGATAATACCCCGATGATTGCCTCAGCCAACAATGAGAATATCAGTAATAGGCTGACCAAAATTATCATTCCGAATGAAAGTACACGGCTCAACAGAAAATGCCATATTGAATTCATCTCAACCTTATCAACATTCCATATTCGGTTTAATGTTCTTTTCAGCTGAGAAATTACTGTTGTTGCACCAAAAATTACGATAATAGTGGCAAGTATGGTTGTTAAGATTCCGGTTGAATCAAAAAAGGCAGCACCTTCTAAAAACTGATTCAGATTTTCAGCAATTCCCTCTCCGGCAAATTCGGCCACGTAGCCTAATATCTGTTCTTCGATAAATTCTTCACTCAAAAAAATACCGGAAAGGGAAACAATCAAGATGAATAACGGGGTGATCGAAAAGATTGTGTAAAATGCGATGGCTGCTCCCTGCGTGATAATATCATCATCCATCGCTTTTTTAAAAGTACCAATGGTAAGATCCTTGATGTCGTTTAAAACAGTTTTAAATTTTGGAATCTTAATTTTCACAAGTACTTGTCTGCCTGATTAATAGTTCCTGGAAGTAAAGCAAATTTTAGTTAATAACAGTTTCCCCGGAGTGCTGAAGTAATTTTTAAAACGGCTGTTTCTTCAACTTTTTACCTGCATCATTAAATATAGAAAATCATCTGCTATAGTCTGCATTAATCTGATATGACAGGTGAGGTTAACAGCTTTTTTTCCTATTTTTACAGGCTTAAAAAGATTCAATTTCAGATTCAAACACAATCAATATGCCAGACAGGTCTGCTGCCCAAATACGGAAAGAATTTTTAGAGTTTTTCGAAGAAAAAAAACACCTGATTGTAGATAGTGCACCGGTGGTACCTCAAAACGACCCCACTCTTCTTTTCACAAATGCAGGCATGAATCAGTTTAAGCCGATATTTTTAGGTGAAGAGGAAGGCATAAAGGAAGACGGAAAGCTTTGGAAACGGGCTGTGGATACCCAGAAATGTATCCGTGTAAGTGGTAAACATAATGATCTCGAAGAGGTTGGGCACGATACTTACCACCACACTCTTTTCGAAATGCTCGGGAATTGGTCATTTGGCGATTATTTCAAAGCTGAAGCGATTGAGTGGGCATGGGAATTGTTGATCGACAGATGGGGGCTTGATCCCGACAGGTTGTATGTAACAGTTTTTGAAGGAGATGAAAATGATGGCTTACCCTTAGATCAGGAATCGATTGATTTATGGCAATCCAAAACATCAATCGCTCACGATCACATACTGAAGTTTGATAAAAAAGATAATTTCTGGGAGATGGGCGAAACCGGTCCCTGCGGACCATGCTCCGAAGTTCATATAGATTTGCGCAGCGATGAAGAGCGCAAAAATAAGCCGGGTTCTGAAATCGTAAATATGGATGATCCCAGGGTGATGGAAATTTGGAACCTGGTTTTTATTCAGTTTAACCGTCAAGCTGACGGATCGCTCGAAAAACTGCCGGCACAGCACGTTGATACAGGTATGGGTTTTGAAAGAATTTGTGCCGTATTGCAGGAAAAAACTTCAAATTATGATACTGACGTTTTTCAGCCGCTTCTGAAAAAGATCGGTGAACTGGCAAAAGTAACGTATGGCGAAGATCCGGAAACGGATATAGCTATGCGTGTAATTGCAGATCACATCCGCGCCGTAAGTTTTGCTATTGCTGATGGCGCCTCTCCGTCAAATGAGGGCAGGGGATATGTGATTCGCAGGATCCTGAGACGTGCAATTCGGTATGGCTGGGACAGGCTGAATTTCAAAGAACCATTTATGTATAAACTGGTGCCGGTTTTGGCCGAACAGTTTTCTGATATTTTCCCGGAGGTAAAAGCACAGCTCGAGTACCTGCAAAATGTGATTCGCTCAGAAGAAAAAAGTTTCCTTAAAACCCTTGGACAGGGTATTGAATTGTTCCATGAAATGGTAGATGAATCAGGCGAACTATCGGGTGAGGATGCCTTTAAACTTCACGACACCTACGGTTTTCCTATCGATCTCACCGAACTAATGGCACGCGAAAAGGGAATTGCCGTAGATACCAAAACCTTTGAGAAGCTGATGGCAGAACAAAAAACCCGTGCCCGTGCTGCCGGTAAGTTTGCTGCTGCATCCGGAGAAGGAATAAACTGGAATGTGCTTTCAGAAGGGGAGTTTGAATTTACAGGATACGATGAACTTGAATCAGAAGTTAAAATCCTGGCTTCTGCTGAGCATGAGGGCAAAAATTTACTTTTGCTAGACAGGTCTCCGTTTTATGCGGAATCAGGCGGGCAGATTGCGGATACCGGAACATTGACCAAAAACGGAGAATCTGTTAAGGTTACGGATGTGCAAAAATCTTCGGAAGGTCAGCTTCACGTTGTTGATAAACTTCCTGAAGATCTGAACGGAACGTGGACTGCAAAAGTAGATGAAGAACGGCGAAGGGAAATTGAAAAACATCACACCGCCACACACCTGATGCATGCCGCACTTAGAGAAACTTTGGGAGATCATGTGGTACAAAAAGGCTCGCTGGTTGCCCCGGACCGCCTGCGGTTTGACTTTTCACATTTTGAGGCTGTTAAACCGGGTGAACTGGATCAGATTGAGGTTATAGTAAATGAAAAAATCCAGGAAAATATAGAACAGAATGAAGTGCGTGAGCTGCCAATAGAAGAGGCGAAAAAACACGGAGCTATGATGCTGTTTGGCGAAAAGTATGGCGATAAAGTGAGGATGATCACTTTTGATCCCGATTTTTCGGTTGAACTTTGTGGCGGCACTCACGTTAATGCAACCGGAAAAATCGGGTATTTTCGTTTCGTTCAGGAAACATCGGTAGCGGCGGGCATCAGAAGAGTAGAAGCTGTGGCCGGCAAAAGTGCCGACCTGGAACTACGCAAAGAAAAACAAATCCTTGAAAAAGTTAAAGCCACAGTTGGTGCACAGGGTGATTTGGTAGAGAGTGTTGAATCTCTGATTGAAAAAAATAAGCAACTCGAAAAAGAACTTAAACAGCTTAAACAGCAACAGGCCGGAGGTGCTCTCGACTCGGTATTATCCGGCGCAAAAGAGGTATCAGGGATTGAGCTATACACCGGAATGATAAACGGAGCAGATATGAACACTCTGAAACAGCTTGGCTATGATGCACTTAAGAAAAAGAAAAATAACAGCGTAGTAGTACTTGCTTCATCTGACCCGGATGAAGGTAAAGTTTACCTTATGGCAGCTGTAACTGACGACGTAGTTCAAAAAGGGATTAAAGCCGGTGCTATGGTTTCTGTTTTAGGAAAAATTGTCGGCGGTGGCGGTGGCGGACAACCCACAATCGCAACTGCCGGCGGACGATTTCCGGAAAAGATTGATGAAGCACTTAATGAGGCTGAAAACTGGCTTAATAAACAGTTGCAATAGCAGTAAAAGATTTACCCCTGCAGATAAAGTATTTTCATGAATAAGGAATTTATTTATTGAAAACGGTCTTGTTAGATAGTCCGGTCTGAACCGTTTCAAATGAAATCTTATGAAATTTTGGGTATATTGCCCGACTAACCTGAATTTGTAATTATTCTGATTCTAAAGTATGGCTAAAAAAGAACAAGAAGCTGTTTTTACTCCCGTAGGTATTAACACGAGTAATAATAGTAAAGTTGAAAAATCGGTTGACCTTCCGGAACCGACAAAGAAAACCCATAAGCAACTCGGACTCTCTGATGACGAAGTATTGGAAATGTTCGAGCAGATGTACCTTCAGCGCAGATTTGAAGAACGTGCTATGCAGATGTATCAAAAAGGTAAATTTGGAGGTTTCTTACATCTTTACATTGGCCAGGAAGCAGTTTCTACAGGAACGGTTTTTGCACTTAACGATGATGACGATATAATTACAGCTTACCGCGACCACGGCTGGGGACTGGTTCGTGGCGTTACACCTAAAGAAGGTATGGCTGAACTTTTTGGAAAAGCAGCAGGCTGCTCAAAAGGAAAAGGCGGTTCCATGCACTTTGCAAATGTTGAGCAGCATTTTTGGGGAGGTTACGGAATTGTTGGCGGTCATATCCCAATTGGTGCCGGTCTTGCTTTTGCTAATAAATACCAGGATAACGGACGGATCAGCACATGCTTTTTCGGAGATGGAGCGGTAGATCAGGGTGCACTTCATGAAACACTGAATATGAGTCAGCTTTGGAAACTGCCGTGTGTATTTATCGTTGAGAATAACGGTTACTCAATGGGTACTGCTACAAGACGCCATACTGTTGGCGAAATACATGAGCGTGCAAAAGGGTATGGAATGAAAAGTGCCGTATTTAATGGCATGGATGCTCTTACCGTTTATGAGAATATGAAAAACATTGCCAAGGAAGTACGCGAAGATAAAATGCCCTGGTTTGTCGAGATCAGAACATATCGCTATCGCGGACACTCCATGTCAGATCCTCAAAAGTACCGGAGCAAAGAGGAGCTTGAAGAATACCAGAAAACAGATCCTATTGAAAGAATGAAGAGCTATATACTCGATAAAAAAATCGCAAAGAAAGCAGATATCGAGGAGATCGAAAATAAGGTAGAAGATGAAGTGCTGGAAGCAGTTGAATTTGCGGATGAAACTCCATTTCCCGAGCCGGAAGCTCTTTATGAAGATATGTTTGCCGGTGAGCCGCATTTTCATGACAAAAAATAAACTGCAACTAAAAGCAAAAAACTCTATAAAGATTTTTACTTATGGCTGAATTACAATTTAGAGAAGCATTACTCGAGGCAATTGATGAGGAGATGGGCCGTGATGAAAGCGTGTTTATCATGGGCGAAGAGGTTGCCGAATATAATGGTGCCTATAAAGTAACTGAAGGGCTGCTCGATAAATATGGATTTAAAAGAGTAATTGATACTCCAATCTCAGAACTTGGTTTTGCCGGGATTGGTGTGGGAGCGGCAATGAACGGACTTCGCCCGATTGTTGAATTCATGACTTTTAATTTTGCTGTACTGGCAGCCGATCAGATAATAAATCACGCGTCCAAGGTCCGTTATATGCTTGGAGGTCAGGCAAGCTGTCCTATTGTATTCCGCGGGCCAAATGCCTCTGCAGGGCAGCTAGGAGCAACACACTCTGTAGCTTACGATTCTATGTATGCTCACTTCCCGGGCCTTTCTGTAATCTATCCTTCGGAGCCGGATGATGCTAAAGGACTGTTGAAGTCAGCCATCCGTAACGATGATGCTGTTATATTTATGGAATCAGAACAAATGTATGGCCTCAAAGGTGAAGTTTCTGAGGAAGATGATTATCTGATTCCGATTGGGAAAGGAAAAATTAAACGTGAAGGATCAGACGTTACTGTTGTTGCCACCGGAAAGATGTATCATATCGTGAAGCAGGCAGCTGCTGAAATGGCAAAAGATGGTGTTGAAATGGAGATCATCGATCCAAGAACAATTAAGCCTCTTGATATTGATTTAATTGTAGAATCTGTAAAGAAAACGAACCGGTGTGTGATTGTTGATGAGGCACATCCGTTTGGAGGATTGGCAAGTGAAGTTGGTTTCCTGATACAGCGCGAGGCCTTTGATTATCTGGATGCTCCCGTTCGCAGAGTAACATTACCCGATGTGAATGCACCATTTTCGAAGCCGCTTTTTGATCTGTGGCTGCCGGATGCAAAACAAGTAGTTGAAGCAGTAAATGCAGTAACATACAGAACGTGAGAACGAAAAAAGGCAACAGGCAAAATGCAGAACGCAGAAGTGAGTGAATGATTCATTTGCCTTTTGCCTTTTCAGTTTTCACTTAGTAATCTAAGAAGCAAAAAATTTAGTTCATCTATACACTTAATTGAGGATCTTTACTTATGGCGGAAAAAATTGAAATGCCGAAGCTTAGCGATACCATGGAAGAAGGGGTGATCGCAAAATGGAATGTTAAAGAAGGTGATAAAGTAGAATCTGGTGATGTAATTGCTGAGGTTGAAACCGATAAAGCTACCATGGAAGTGGAGGTTTTTGATTCCGGTACCATCTTAAAAATTCTGGTGAATGAGGGAGAGGCAGTTCCGCTCGGTGCCACGATGGCTATTATCGGAGAAGAAGGAGAAGATATAAGTGATCTTATTGATGATGCCGGCTCTTCAGATAAAAAGCAGGAAAAAGAGGAAGTGAAAGAAGAAAAAGCCGAATCTAAAAAAGAGGGAGAGAAGAAAGAGTCGTTCGATCCGATCTTAGGAGACCTTAATGGCAAAGGAGAATCCAAAGAAAAAGAAAAGGAAAAAGCATCAGCAAGTGATGACGGCAGAATTAAGGCGTCTCCGCTTGCCAGGAAGATGGCTGAAGAGAAAGGAATTGATTTAAGCAGCGTATCCGGAAGCGGTCCTGATGGAAGGATTATCAAAAAAGATATTGAAGAGTATAAACCATCCGAGAAGACAAAAACACCGGCTGCCGTA
Organism: Balneolaceae bacterium; assembly: GCA_007126675.1. Lineage (GTDB taxonomy): Bacteria > Bacteroidota > Rhodothermia > Balneolales > Balneolaceae > SLAU01. The sequence goes on along the minus strand of SLAU01000237.1, from coordinate 10,771 downwards.
AGTTTTGACAGTGAAGAATCTGAAGATGTGAAAATTTCTCAGATGCGAAAAACGATTGCGCGCAGGCTTTCTGAAAGTAAGTTCAGTAATCCGCATTTTTATGAAACGATTGACATTGACATGGAAGCTTCTATGCAAGCCCGTTCCGGTCTCAATGAAATAAGCGACGTAAAAATCAGCTTTAATGACATTGTAGTAAAAGCATGTGCTGCAGCTCTACGACGACACCCTGATATTAACTCCTCATGGCTTGATGATGTTATACGGAAACACGGAGATGTAAATGTGGCAGTGGCTGTTGCTGTTGATGAAGGATTGATGACCCCAGTAATTAACCATGCGGATAAAAAGACATTGCAGCAAATTTCGAGCGAAACCCGGGAATTAGCAGAGCTTGCGAGAGACCGTAAACTACAACCGGAGCAGATGGAGGGCAGTACCTTCACGATCAGTAATCTTGGAATGTTTGGCATTGAAGAGTTTACAGCGATTATCAATCCACCCAACGCATGTATTCTTGCAGTTGGCGCAATACGAGATGTGCCCGTAGTAAAAAATGGAGAAGTGGTGCCGGGTAAACGAATGAAGGTTACACTTTCCAGCGATCACCGGGTTGTGGATGGAGCCAAAGCTGCTCATTTTCTGAACACTTTGAGACAGATGCTTGAGAATCCTCTTTCTATGCTTTTGTAGAATAGAGTATGTGATTTATTCTAAAAGCACCTGTTGCGAATTTTGGTAGGTAAAAAAGCGTAGACCATATCTGTAAAAAGCCTTATATGCTCATATAAGGCTTTTTTTGTACAATGAAATTCTAATCTTTGTAAAACCACCCAATACAGATCGGAATCGAAATAATCAGCTAACGAAATGAACTAATATGTAATTAGAACTTTCTAATATTAAAACTTTCTAATAAATTACTCTTAGCAACTAAACCCAAAAAGAGGGTATTTAGCTATGAGAAAATTAAGAAAGATAATTTTAGCAATAGCAGCCATTACAATAGCAACCGGCGGAACTTTACACGCCGAAAATGGAAATCGATCAGGAAGTTCTACAGCGGTAATGGAAATGAGAGTTGAGGTGGTTTCTGCATCTGCAATAATGGCATCGAACAATCATGTATTGATGGTCAGAAACAGTTCTGATAATACAGTTGAATCAGACTACTTAGGTGACATCACAATTTCGGTACAGGAAGGTACAGAGATTATTACTGAATTTAATGACGTTGTGCGAATGAATAATGAGAAAACCAGCTGGAACCTGAAAGTAGATGTTGCCGAGTATAAGAATGGCTCTGCAAAAACCTATTCATTAAGCGGCAAATCAAACGGTGATAAGGTTTCGGATGGAGTTTATAAGGGAACTCAAATTGCAGTTATTCAGTATCTTTGATTCCCCCTTATCTGACCTCATGCCCAAATTATAAGAGTTCTATCAGAAGCACCTTTAATCATAGATCATCATCTTAATAAAGTTCAATCCACTCAGATCTTTTACGATCTCATATTGATTCCTGAATTCTCCCCATGATGTGTATATCATACTGTCGAATAAGTGAAATTTTCCATGCCGGTCTTTTGTAATCATCACATCTCTGCCTGTCCTGTTTAAATAAAGCTCAGATGAATGTTTAGCATCATTTTCATTATCGAAATGATTCAAGTAGAGTTGAAATTGAAAAGCTAAATTGTTTCTTGTTTCAGGATCGATTATTACTCTTGCTTCTGGGTTTATATTCTTCTCAATAATATTTTGCTTTACCACCCGGGCTAAATCATATCTGCTGTATGGCCCTGCAAAAACGCTGTACAAATTTGCAGAATGATCTTTTCTGATAACATAATCAATATTATTAGCACTCAAATTCTCTGCGGCATAACGCCTGGCCTGTTCCTCATGATTGTATCTAATCATCGGAATCAAATATTGTACCTGCTTGTAGATCTGCTCTTCATTTTCTTCGAAGCACACAGATACAATTGCAACCTCAATAAATTGCTCAGTTTCTTTAAATTTTTTTAAGTGTTTAAAAGCATCTTCAACGGTGGAAAAAGCTTTTGTTCGCAATGCGAAAAGATCTGTTCGGTCATTAAAATAGAGGCCGATATCTACATTAAGTATATTGCCAAGGCTGTCAGCCATGTTCTGTGCAGTAACGTGTCCGCCGTAGCTTCCAACCTGAACAGGAAATGAACAGTTAGCAAGGTGAAAATCGTCAGCTTCAACAAATACTCTGGTTGTATCAATTGGGGGAGCAGGAGTTACAGTAGGTAACGGAGGTATGAGTACACGCCGGGTGCGAACCGGGTCTGTTATCTCAGTTGTATCCGGATCTTCTGTAATTGTTGTCAGTGTGTCGGTATCAATAGTAACTGGCGGAAGTACCGGATGAAGCACTGTAATTTCCCTGTCAGTTACATCTGTAGTATCAACCGGTTTTGTAAACTCCAAATTTAGCAGATCAGCAATTGCAGGTGTAAAAGTTAATACTGAAGGTAATACATACCTAGTCTCTACATCTGGTTCAGTTATGTCAATTTCATCAACAGTATCGGGCAGGGTAGTGTAAGGAACCTCTGTCAATATGAGGTCTAAAATTTCTTCTTCTCTTTCCTCAGGTTCTGTTTCAACTTCTTCTGTGAGTATATCTGTAGGAAGATCAGGTACATCAGGCGGATAGAAATCATCGAATTGCAATATTTTATACAGATAAGATTTTAATTCGGTTTCACTGCTAAAGGGACCTGCAAGTGCCTGATAGGAATCGCCCAAGCGATTTACTAAAGTGGGAATGCTAATATACGTACGATCATCTATTTCAGCAGCGAGTGCTTCGGCATCTTGTTCCCGGTCAAATTTTCCGAGCTGTATATACTTGTCTTCTTCGTATTCGTATGAAGGATCTGCACACATTAATGTAGCTGTAAAAGGCAGATAAACGTCGTCAATTGCAGACTCTGCCAGTTCAATCGCCTCACTGATCGAATAATTGTCAGAGGTCCTGATCAGATTCAGATTTAAACCGGAGTTATATTCGATTAAAACTTCTTCTCCCAGTATATCTTCTAATTCATCAGCATATTGAATAGAGGAAGGGAATGATCTGAAAGTGGCTAAATCAAGTCTGTAACTGCACCCAGTATCATCTCTTGTGTTAAACATATATACCTGGTCACTAAACATTGCTGCAATTATAACAGGATCATAATCCGGCATTCTGAAGTCTTCGGGATATATACTGATCTCAAGCCCCTCAACAAAATCACCTTCTGCAAGCGCCTGAACTGTAAACTCAAGAGCTTCCGGATCTGAAATGGCGTTCAGGAAATTTAACTGTGATGGATCGGCTATGATCTGATAATCACCCGGAGGAATTTCATAGGCGTAAAAACTTCCATCAGAAAATGTGCGCAGTTCTTCAATGTGAGGAGTAACTCCTTCATCAACATTAATTTGATTCAGGTATAATCGCATACCTCCAAGTCCTATTCTTGAGCCGTCATCACGCATTCTGTAAACCATTCCATCAATAATGCCTGACATGTAAAATGGAATCTCAATAAGCTTATACTGATTTGGATCTGTGATGATTGAGAATCTTTCAGATGTTGGAACCAGAAGCGGATTGTTTAACGAGCTCTTGTTGATCGTCATATTATACTGTCGGTAGGGCTGCAGCTGGGAAATGTAACTCACTCCATTTTTTGAAAAACGGCTTCCGCCGGCGCGGTCTATCCGGGCTGCACTTTCCTGGATAAGCTCATCTCCTTCATCAAAAGTACCGCTATTATTGTTATCTACAAACATTCTGACTGCAACACCCGATCGCCCCACTTGCTGACGATTTGTGAACAGAACATTGCTGTTGTTAGAATCATAGCCTATGGAGCCACGGAAGCTTTGAGAAACGGTTGAAGTATTTCTTGATGTACGGATTGACGTGTTGCTTCGAACAGCACTGAAGTCGAAATTAAGAGTGAATCTGAATAGGTTGAAATTGCCTATAAAATTTCGGCCCGCAGCAACCTGAAAACGGCCCCGGCGGCTTATACTTCTGCTTACCTGTAGTTCAGCATCTTCTATTTCCTGAAGTGATGGTACATAGTTTAATTGTGCCCGTGTAAATACACCCTGCAGCAGTGTGGGTGTTTGCCGGCTCCTGGTAAAATTATAAGCGGCAGATGCATTAACTCTTGCAGTTGGTGTTGCTTCAAAATTCAGGCGCCCGATTTGTGAATCTCTGAATCCCATGCGAAAGTTTGCACGCCCTAAACGCGTATTCAGGTCAACACGGTAACGTGTGATGGCTGTAGCGGCTCGCTGTTCATTGGTTACTGACCATCTCAGAAATAAAGGTAAACCTCTTATCTCAAAAGGGGTGAATATATTTGCCCGAACAGCAGATTCATTTCGTCCCGGATTATAAACTCCTCCCATTGTGTTAAAATGGGTGTAATCAAGGTTGATGCTTGCGTTGTTAGGGTATATAGCACTTAAAGATGCGCGGTAAAAAGCATCATTAGCAGCCTCAACTGAAATAAGATGATTTGTGAATAATCGGCCTGAAAGGCGCCCTGTAAATGTAGGTAGTGACTCATGAAAATCTTCAAAATATTCAACGCCGCCTGATGCAGTTAATCGCTGGGTAATTCCTGCACTCACATTTGCTTTGGTTACATATCCTCTTTCTGTTGATCCTGCTATCGGATTGTCAAGCCGCCCGGCATCAACGGTGTATGTAAATTCTCCCGGCGGAATAAAATTGAAGGGGATCTGTAGCCTTGCATCACGTTGTGAAACTTCACCTGTTGGACTAAAAACACGAATACTGTATTGAGAAGATCCGTATGTAACAGGTACTGTAAACCTGTACTGCCCGGTTTCATCCGCTTCGGCATAATCCACAAGAGAATTATTTCTGTATAACTCTACCTCAGAATTTGGCTCAACGGTTCCGGTGAATGCTGTTTCACCATATAAAAAACGTGGTTCGATAGGATCGTTGGTAACTTTTATACCTGTATAAGCAACAGGAGCAAGGCCTTCGGCTGTTGTTTGGCCGGCGATGATAGTGCTGATATAATCGTTATCCCTAATGCCATATCTCCACCTGAGGCCGCTTGAACGAAGAGTAGTTGCAGTTGCTGAGTAGCTGCCAAAGATATTTCCCTGCAAATCACCATATAACAGTTCGGTCCCGATATTGGTATTGTAAACGTAGGTATCTGTGCCCTGGGTAATGTTTGCGGTAAGGTTATAATCAAAAAAGCCGCCGTCAAAAAGCTGGGGGTTTCTGTCGTAACGCACGGGATAAAAATCTCGCCTTAATTCTCTTTGTGTGCGCATCATACGTTCGCGCTGCCTTTCTCTTTCACGCTGTGCAACAACCGGCATGGTATCGTCCGATTCGAGAGTAATGAGCAAATCGCCGAAATCGATGATAAACTCCATTTCAAAAAGCTTATAAAACACCTCCGGAGTCAGGTAAAAACCGAAGTCTGTGATTGCAAACTGATCGGCATTTATGTCGAACTCTAAGTCGAGAAAAGTTGCGCGCTGATTGTTCAGGTCGATCCGGTAACGACCTTTCCCCAAATAATTTCCTGTAATTGTAAATGTACCGGAGTCAATTTCATGATCAATGGCAAGTGCACTGAAAATATCACCGATTGATAAGTAAAACTGATCCTGATGATATAGAGTAGAAATATAGGTATTTACAATACCCTGATGCCGAAATTGTAAAAACACTTCTTCATCTGTTCCTTGTGCATCTGCTTTATGAATAAGAGATGCAAAAAGGAATAAGATCGATAAAAATGATATCAGGAGGCATTTAAAGTTCACTCAATCGTAATGGTAGTTCTTTCTGTCACATCGGGAATTTGAATCAAATTTTGTGATGAGATATCATTTCTTGATGATTCAAATATAGTAACCACGGTGTATTCTCCGGCCGGCCAGTTTGCGGCATCAAATTCAACGCGCTGATTATTTCGGAAGTAAACGGATGTGGATGATCTGCGTGAATCCACCTCCTGGTTATTTGCATTTAGAACACGGGTTCTTACACTGCCGATAAAAGGCGCATTCCCATCACGTTCAACATCTGTGAGGATTACAAGCCGGCCATCTTCAACGGATGCTGTGCTATTGTGAATATTCAAATTCATATCTACATCACCGTGTTGAACCAGAACAGCCGTTACCTGGTCGATCTGAAATGCCACCTGTGCTGTTACCTGGCCTTCAGTTACTTCACCAATCGGAGGAGTAAGCTGGTTTGATGAAACCCGCATTCGTGTCCAGTACATTCCCGGGTCAGAATTTTGAGGGATTCTGCCAACTAACCGGATAGTTTGGCGTTCATCAGGTTGTAACACAAAAGTTGTTGGAAACGCACGAAGAAAGGGAACAAGGGAATAACGTTCTTCTGCTTCTTCATCGTCATATTTCAGAAATACACTGCCATTTTCCTGGGTTGAGGGATATGCAAATTCAAATGCAAGCCGGACTTCTACCGGATTGTTTGAAGGGTTAGATACATAAAATGACCCTACCTTACTGTTCTTATCAAGAAAAACAGCAGTAGGAGAGATCGTAACCTGCGCAGTTACCGCATTTGCTGAAAATGCAATAATCAGTAGTGCAATGAGAGAGCTGTATCTTAATGTCATGGAGATGATATTTAGTATCGAGGTAACCGGATAATAAGAAAAAAAAAAAGCCCCATGAAATATTATGGGGCTTTAAAAACGAATCACATTTTTTTAGAACGAGGTATAACTCACAGAAATAGTGGTTGTTCCGGAATAAGTTCCGTTTTCTTGTGTATTGGGAGGATTAATAGTTGCTCCAATAAACACATAGAACTCTCCACCAGCACTCAGTTCTTCTGAACTGTTTAGTGTAGATGAACCGGAAGCGTCATTAGTTTCACTTCCAAAATATGCTAATGTAGCAGTAATGTCATTACCCGGGCCAGTTAAAGTTACAGAACCTTCTGTATCGAAAAATACGGTTTGTGAGCCCTGGCCCTGGATGAATACTCTACCAAGATTAGCTTCATTCTCGGAGTTACTGATTACATGTTCCGCACCTGCCTGAATATTTCCAAATTCGACATCAGCCTCGTTTTCAATTGAAAGACTTCCTTCTATAGTAGCATTTACATCTACATCAGCGGATTGAGCAAACAGGTTACCTGCTGTGAGTGCAAATAGTGTAGCTGTTATGATGATTATTTTTTTCATTGTATTGTGTTTTGTTTTATTTAACTAAGTTGAGCTTGAATTTATAAGTTTTAAATTCTGTGTGAAATATAGTTTCTAAATGGTTCTAATTCCAAGTTAAAGTGCTTTAATGAAAGTTCTCTAACTTTCGGCTGAATTTATTCATATATAACTGTTAAAACAATTTCTCCTGTGTAGAGTCCGGGCTGTACATTGCCAAGTTCAATATTACCATATATATAGATATACAAACCTGACCATGCGGACTCCGGATTGCCGGGCGTTTCTTCAACCACTACCTCTTCGAATAGACTTCCCATGGGTATACTTTGCCTGTAATCGTCAATTCCAAAGTTAGTATAACTGGCAAATAATTCAATAGGTATTGAGTCTTCAACTTCAGGGTTTTGGTGCACCAGCGCTTCATCAGCTGTCAGGTTTAAAAAAAATCGCTGTGTTCGTAATGCCCTCACATGAAAGATTCCCATGTCCGGAGATCCCAATTGAATTTGATGAACTCCGGTGCCGGCCATCAATTGTCCGAAATCAAGTGGTTGTATTACCCTGGTATCAACCTCCGGGTTTACATCTATCTGTATGTCGATAGTTTGCGCCTTTATACTCAGAGGTAAGAAAATCAGGAACAAAATGGGTATGTATGACCAGAATGTTTTCAAACCTTATTAATTGCCGTTTGGTATGTTATCGTACTGTACATTAATTGTAATGGTACCGATATATTCGCCTGCCAAAACATTTCCCACATCTATTTCTCCATACAGATATAGGTAAGCAATTTCTTCTACCTGTGACTGGTCAAATGATTCAGTTGGTGGCGGTGGCGGCGGGCCCGGAGGAAGATTCTGCCTTGCCAAAACCGGAAAACGCGCTTCACCAAGATTGGATGCAATAGTAATAAATTTTACATCAGAAATATTATTTTGGCCGCGATTAGCATAAGCTGCTTTAAGTGTAAACGGTACACTTCGTTCAGGGTCACCACTGTTAGAGATATCACCATCAAGTAATAGTTCACCATCACCTGTAATTGAAACACCTACATCAAGATATTTAACCCCGATAATTCCCAGCACAAATGCATCAACTAATTCAACTTCATAGATGCCGCCGCCAGTAACAATTGGTTCCTGGAAAGTGAAATCATTCATTGCAATATTTTCCAAAGTAATTGTGTAATTGCCAAATGATCCGAAATCAATTTCCTGAGCTTTTACAGGGAATGAAGTAAGGGCCAGAATAATAGTCATGAAAAATGTTTGGATAAGCCTTGTTTTCGTGAACCACTGAGTGAGTGAATCAGTAGCGGGATTAACCATTTCCTTTGATATGTTTAAACTATCTGGCTTCAAAGTATTCAGATATACTCTATTTCTAATGTAAATTCGCCTTCATATCTGCCGGGTTCTGCTTCGCTGATGTCGGTATTTCCGCCCACCCAGATAAAAAATTCACCATCTTCATTAAATTGCAAATCCCTCATTTCCTGGTCAAGAAGTTCTGCGGTTTCCTGCTCATTCACCGAGTTGCCTGCAATATTGTAATTGAAAATCAGTGTGCTTGTACCCGCCGTATTCGACATCTCTCTCTCCCGTAAATAATCTACCCGAAACTCTGAATTGGGTGCTCCTCTCGCAATCATTTTACCGGCACGGGCACTCTCAATTGGATCCACTGAAATAATACTGTTATTTCGCTCAATATCTTCAAAGTCCAAAGTTTGGATGGTGAACATTTCGATGGCCCCACCAACATTGGCACTTACACTTATTTCAACATTTTGTTGAGCGGAAAGAGCAAATGGCAGCATTAGAAATAATACCAATGCAGATGATTTTAACATGACTATTAATTTTTGATACTACGGCGATGCTGAGGTAAATATTGCATGTATAAACTGGCCAGAATAATACGCAAAAACCAGTTAGTCTTTTTTAATGAGATAATTATAAAGAATTTATCCTAATTCTTTAAATAAGTACAATTATAAATATCCGCTTAGGGTAATTCAGATATCGGATGTTAACTGCGAGTACAGTTCAGGCAATTCACTGCGCCTGACTTTTTCCATATCTGTTTTGGGAAGTGAATCGATAATGTAAAACTCCTTTGGTATTTTATGAGAGGAGAGTTTTTTGGAAAGGTATTTTTTTATCAGTTTTTCGTCCGGGGTATTGCCATTTTCCGGAACGATAAAAGCAATAATTTTTTCACCCCAATAGGCATCTTTTATGCCAAATACCGCAGATTCAGAAATTCCCTCCTGATCTGATATGAGTTCTTCTATCTCAGACGGATTCACATTTTCACCGCCTGTGACTATTAAATCAGTACGCCTGTTTTGGATAAAGATTTGTTCCTGTTTGTTTACTTTTCCATAATCGCCGGTGTTAAACCAGCCATCTTTATCAAACACTTTTTCATTGATTTTTGGATCCGTGTAGCCATCAAATACTTGCGGGCCGTTCAGCCAAATTAATCCTGTATTGTTAAATGGAAGCGGCTGACCTGTTTCGGGGTCTCGTATCTGAACATGGTTCGGTTTAAAGATCATGCCTACGCTCGATTTTGGATGATATATACCGCTTGGTTTCAGCATAGGATTAGCAGCAATTTGCGCACAGGTTTCCGTCATGCCGTAACTTGATACGATCGGTATACCCCTCACCGACGACTCATTGATTAACTTCAGTGATATGGGTCCGCCTCCCAGTAGTATAGCCTTAAATTCGAGATGAACCTGAAATAGAGGATCCTCAAGTAAACGGATTAGCATAGTGGGTACTAATGATGCAACCTGGAATAATTTATTCTCAATAAGAAATGTTCTAACCTGGTGCTCATCAAATTTATTCATTCTGTAGATGGCAGAATGGTACAGAATGGATCTGAGAATGATAGAAATGCCGCCAATATGATTTAGTGGCAGGCAGAGAAGCCAGTAACGATTTTTGTCTGGCTTAAAATTTTCGGCCGATGCTTCTGCAGCAAAAAAGATCTGCCGTCTTTTAAGAGGCACAATTTTTGGCGAACTGCTTGATCCTGATGTAAAGAAATAACCAAGAACGGATTCCGGCTTTTCAAGAGTAAACTGCTTAACATCTGGTACGCTTTTTAACTTCAGCCACTTTTTATCGGGTATAATTACCGGGGTACCCGATATTCTTTTGCTGTTCTTTTTATCTGTTATAAAACATGCAGGATTTATGCTGTTTATTTTTTTAGTCAGCTCTGCATCGGTGGAGTCGGGGCTGATCACAAGAATGGGTACTTTCAGTAAAAAACATGCTCCGATTGTAAATATCAGCTCATCGCTACTTTTAGATAGAATGGCTAATGGACGTTTTTCAGAAATTTTATAGGCTGAAAGTTCTTTACTCAGCTTCAAAGTAAATCCATACAGATTTTCGTAATCGTACAGATTATTCTTTGATGCAAGAAAATTCAGTTCCGGTGAAGGGAGCCTGAATTGCGGTATTTTTTCAGATTTTTTATTCACGGCACTAAACGCC
>SLAU01000040.1 GCA_007126675.1 Balneolaceae bacterium | reverse complement strand
GGTACTCCCCTTGGAATTCTTTCCTGCAGAATAAGTTCACATCCTCTGATTCTCGGATCATTGTGGAACCACTTCTGCACAGACCAATCGTTGATCACATTTTCGATAGCCAGCAGACTCATTCCATGATGGTGCACCATATACGTTTTTGCCCATTTATGAGATTCCTTTTCTCCAAGCCGGCCGGGTGTAAAGTCAACCGCATCATAAAAACCATGCAGCCCGAAACCGCCGATTTTTTCAAGCCTTTTCAGGTTATTGAGGGATGACTCAGGCTCTACCATAAGTGAAAGCATGGATGCATAGGGTGCCACTACATACTCATCGGCCAGTCCACGTCGCAATCCGAGTCCCGGTGCACCAAATGCCCGGTACTGATAATGCATCTCGATGTTCAAAAAATAGTAGGCACTTTCCGAGAAGCCCCAGGGCCGATTGCGATTATTTCCATATTCCTGTTGCCAGCGAATTACATTTTCATTGGTATGGTTGAGCAGTGTATCAGGATAGGATTTCAGGAACAGAAGCGGCATCAAATATTCGAACATGGTGCCACTCCAAGAAAGCAGAATTTCATTTTGGCTCAGGCTTGTCAGCCTGCGGCTCAGCCTGAACCAGTGCTCTACCGGAATATCACCTTTGGCGATGGCAATATAGGATGCGATGCGTGCTTCGCTTGCCAACAGATCGTAGGTACCGACATCAAGCTGAGCTTTTTCAACGTTATACCCGATGCTGAACAAACCTCTCTTTTTGATGTAGAGAAAAGAAAAGTCCATCTCATCGATAAATTTTCCGGTCTTTGTGATGATATCATCGGCAAGATAGCCCCATTTATTTAGAATGGCGCACGCTTTAGGTGAGATCTCTCCATCACCTGCTAAGGTTATCAGCTCATCAGCTGTATAGTTTTTCACATCCAATTCTATGCAGTTAATAAGCGACCTTTTTTCATCAATCGCGTTTTCAATCATTCTCAACGGGCTTTGCTGCCAATAAAGAAGATCCTGCATCATAGCATCATCCAGCTTGCTTCCCAAAGGCAACAAATCAAAAGATGCAATTACCGCCGCATGGGTCTTCAGCTGTTTCAGTAGTTCTAGTTCCTGAACTTCCTCATCGGATTCTTTGGATTTGATTAGAGCAAGCATGCTATCACAATGTGTATTCAACTGATCAATGAGGTCATGCTGAAGAAACTCATCATTCCCATATTCGGAAAGCACGTTTTGAACTGTCTTAATGGTATCAATCATACCATTCCAGATATTCTGATTGATGCCTTTACTATTCATGGTTGTTCTGATGGATTCGCGAATTGAAATCAGGCTGGCTGCAAGATTACCCGAATCCACAGTTGAGATATATTTTGGATAAAGCACTTCACCAAGGCGTGTTTCATACCAGTTGTAAAAGTGGCCCTCATATCGCTCCAGTTTCTCCATAGTGTTTAGGGTATTCCAAATTCTCACCAGCAATTCACCCAGGGTTATATATCCCCGATTGTATGCCACCTGCGTTGAAACCAATGCAAGGCCAATATTGGTGGGTGATGTTCTCTCGGTTACTGGGATAGATGGATCTTCCTGATGATTATCCGGGGGCAGCCAATAGTACTCCTCATTTACAAAACGTTCGAAGTAAAACCAGGTTCGGCGGGCATACAAACGAAGTTTACCGATATCTTTTTCTGAGAGTTCGGCTTTTTCCTTTTGTATAGGTTTGCTGACGGACCAAAGCCAAACAGGTGCTCCGGTCCAGAGTATGAAAAATGGCGTTACAATCCACAGGGATTGAGGAGAGGTAAAGATTGAGGCAAACAGTATAGAAAGACCCAGCAACACAGAAAAAATTTGGCTCTGTATATACGCACCAAGGGAGTTCGGACTTGTGGATTCTATTTGTGAAGCCGTTGTCCATTCAAGCAGCCACTTGCGGGACACTTTAAGACGCCAAAGTGTACGAACAATTGCATCGAGCTGCATGACAGCCTGGTGTGGAAGAATGATTACAGTAAACAGCACTTGCTTGGAATTAACTTTGAGATTTGCTCTCACTTTTTCCAGATAGAGTTTCCATCTTACCCTGGCAGGCCTGTTCAGAAAATCGCTTGAGAGACTGATATAAATGGGATATGCAAGAATCAATAACGCTGCAACTGTCCAGACCCAAGCAGCCCCGGGAAGTAAAAACCAGCCTGCGATGAAAAAGACCGTTAAAAAGAATGGATTCAGAGATCGCCGAAGGTTATCAAAGATCTTCCATTTTGAAAGCAGATTAATCGTGTTCTTTTCCTTTCCTGAGCTGAGCGGAGCCCGTTTAAAAAGCCACGCCGCAATCTGCCAGTCGCCCCGCGTCCAACGGTGATTTCGTTTACTGTAGCTTACATAGGTAGAAGGATAATCATCAAAAAGTTCAAAATCGGTAGCCAGGCCGGCCCGTAAATAGGTGCTCTCTATCAAATCGTGCGACAGAATGCGGTTCTCGGGAAACCTGTCATCAAGCACCTTATGAAAAGCGGATACGTCATAAATACCCTTTCCGGCAAACAAAGCTTCCCCGGCTAGATCCTGGTAAATATCGGAAACAGCTGTGGAATATGGATCAAGCCCAACATTTCCGGAAAAGATTTTTGAAAACCAGGTTTTATTTGAAAATTCCGGCGGTATGGATATTCTTGGCTGTATAATTCCATACCCTTTAGTGATACGCTTCTTCTCTTCATCATACACAGCTTTGTTCAGTGGGTGAGCAATAGTTCTAACCATATTTCTTGCACTGTCAGGAGGCAATTTGGTATCAGAGTCGAGGGTTATCACATATTTTACAGGCAGTTTATCTATTGTTTCGTAGAATTTGCCACCAATATGTTTGTAGGTTGTCTCTGCAGAAGAATCACATAAAATCCGGTTAAACTCTTCAAGCTTCCCCCTCTTTCGTTCCCATCCCATCCATGCCTTCTCACCCTCATTCCACAGCCTTTCGCGATGCATAAAGAAAAACTTGTCGCCATACTTTGAACTGTATTTTTTATTCAGCTCTTCAATGGCTTTATGCGCAGCGTCAAGAATTGGCTGATCAGTCTCCATTTCTTTTTCCGGAGCATCGGTAAAATCTGACAATAATATAAACTGAAGTCCGGTATCTGGATTGGCAAGTGATCGAATCTCGAGATTTTCGGCCTGCCTACGAACATCTTCTGGAGATGTAAACATGGTAGGTACAACCACAAGAGTTCTTGATTCATCCGGTATACCGTCTTCGTAATCCATTTTCGGGAGAATTCTTGGCGGCAGGAAAAAAGCGAAAAACCGGTTTACAGCAGAAATGGAGAGGTCGAGTGCCGGAAATAGAGCAGTTAGTAATATTAATGTCCCAATAATAGTTGGGTTATCCATTGCACCGGTTACGTACCATAAAACCGTCATAAAAAATATTGTAATGAAGATGATAGCAGAAACATACCATGCACTATTTTTTTTCAGCCTGCGCATAATCTTTTCCCGCATCGGCATCCGATATCCAATAGCTTTAGCTAATTTGCTATAGCCGTCATCTTTCAAATAATACCCAACATGCTTTCGCTTTTCGGTATCATCAGCAGTATCTCCATAATCAATAACATCTTCAGCCTCCGACTCTTCGATCATCAGCAAAACATACTCCGCCACATCGGTTTCATGATTATCTGATCCGCGGCTTAACCTTTCGATAATACGCCTGTACTGATCGCGGGTACGAAAATCCATTTCCTGATATTTACCGGCCGGATCTAACCGCAAAATTTTCTCAACAACCGAACACTCTTCCACAAAATCCGACCAGTCTGTTTCTGAAGATTGCCTCAGTGAGTTTACAGCGTTTTGGATACTGACTTGCAGCCTGGATTGCTTCTGAGCTTCAATACGCATCGCTTCTTCGAGGGTCATGTCGTACTGCCGGAACCTGTAATTCAGCCATCGTTTTTGTTCATCCCACAATCGGCCTGTTTGTTGCAGCTGATTATAGATCTCAACAAGCTGCAGAGGTTCACCATTATCACCCTTTTTTTTGAGCCAATCAGAAATCAGTGTAGTGAATGCACCCGGCTCATCCTGGCTGTTCTCATCAAAAGCAGATAGCAATTTATTCACTTGCCCTCTTACATCTTTCCTGTAAAGTACCCTTGATGATTTTTGTGCGAGTTTTTCGATTAAAATCAGCCTCAGCATAATTGGAACCGCCCAAATCTCGCCAAGCTGTAAAGTAATATGCTCCTGATAACTCTGTATGTAGAGGCTCAGCGATTCCCTGTCAATAACATTATCGGTATGATTCAGATAATTCAGGATCAGCTCGTATACCCTTGGAAGCCCATCGAAATCTCCTCCGGATATAAGCGGAACGCTGCGATGATACTCTTTTGGAAAATCAATGGCTGTTTGAACAACCTGTTCCTGGATAATGTAGAAATTGTCGATCAGCCATTCAGCTGCCGGTGATATCTCTTTTTCAGCTTTGGCAAGGCCGGAAAGCACTCTGTATGCCTTGGTTAAAGTTTCTCCGGATTGATCCAACATCGGTTTAACCGGTTTTACTTTTTTACCCGGCTCACCCGTGGAGTGAATTTGTGCAAGATCTGCGGCACTCTCTCTCAGAAAATCAATATTAAAGGATACTGCGCTTTTTTCACTCATCCTTTCAGCTCATTGCAGATTAATTAAAGAAATTTCAAATTCAATGCTTTGCAGGTGACAGGCTAAGAAGCAAATTGAATATTTTAAATCAAATTTCTGTAGATAAAAGTACTTCGCCAGAGGAATTTGAACCTATTTTCGTGCGTCAATCTCATTTATTGCAACTATGCCGATGCAAGCATTACCATCTTTAAAGGTCTTAATTGAAGCAATGCAAGATTCTAAGGATTACTTGATTTCATATGAGGGGAAAACCCTTACAAAACTGTTTTATTTTTTCATTAACAACCTTTTTTCACCTACAATATCGATTCGTTACTGAAAAATGACATTCGATCAATTCCAATTATTCAGTTCCAAAAAATGATTTTACGTCTCTGTGTTACCCTTCTGTCCTTATTATAAATTTGTTTCAACTTTCAATTTCCCGTCTCGCGACAACAAAAGCGCAATCCAACGTGTATTATCAAAATTATACATGATCAGTATTGCAACCATGGTAATCGGTATACTCAGAAACATCCCGGCCACACCCCACATTGCACCCCATGCAACAAGTGAAATGATGATAACCAGCGGACTGATGTTGAGCGATTTACCCATGAGATCCGGTTCAAGAATATTCCCGACCATAAACTGAACTATTCCAACTCCAAATATGACAATCAGTACCGGTGTAAGGGTATCGAATTGAATCAATGCCATAAAACCGGGAAACAGTGTTGCAATGATTGATCCGATATTGGGAATAAAGTTTAAAACGAAAATCAGAAGAGCCCAGAAAGCAGCGAATTCGAGTCCTGCAAGCCACATAATACCCCATGAAATAACGGCTGTTAACAAACTTACGAAAGTCTTGACTCCTAAATAGGTTTGCACGTCATGATCGATCTCTTTAAGCAGCTTAGACAGCCTTTTTGATTGTTTATCAGTAGCTGAAATCGCAGCCAGTTTACCTGTCATATATCGCTGTTCCATAAACAGGAAAAACATGTAGATTGCAATCAAAACAAGTGATGCAACTAAACTTCCAAAATCTGCAACCACAGAACGAGCCAACTCCTCGAAATTGATTTCCGATATCGGATCCAGCGGAATTGCCATTGCGAAGAGCCTGTGACGGTCTCTCAATTCATTGATTAATTGCATCAGGTTTTCCTGATAATCTGAAGCAGAAGCAACCAATGCACTGATACTGCCTGTAACAATGTTCAGAATCAGAAGCAGTATCAGAACCAATAAAAACCCGGATAGCAGGTACTGCAGCCATCCCGGCGGCACCCAATTGCCAATACGAATGCGGCCAAACCGGACGGCCAACATATTAACCAGGTACCATAAAAAAAATGCAAGCACCAATGGAATCAGCAGTTTTTGGGCAATTGCAAGTACGTATCCGGTAATGAAAATAATGATGAACCAAAGTGCAACAACAAAAAGTCTGGATTGATTAAGCTGTTCCATGGTT
>SLAU01000299.1 GCA_007126675.1 Balneolaceae bacterium | reverse complement strand
TTGCATTAATGATTTCGGCTCAGCTCTATTGGAGTACTGCTGAATATTCGAGCTACAGCATGCGCGGAGGCTCCGAACTGGAAGACAGATCCGCACTGGCAATCGATTATGCATTTGCCTGGTCGCAGGGTGTTGGGGAACTGCTTACACTTGCCATACCCAACTCGTACGGTGGTTCTTCTTCTGATGCGTATTGGGGACCAAAAACGTTTACAAGCGGTCCGCACTACATGGGAGCTCTTGTAGTTCTGTTTTTTATAATTGGGCTGATGCGTTCCAAAAATCATTTTAAATGGATATTTGCAGGACCGGGAATCGCCACACTGCTCTTTTCACTCGGTGAACATTTTATGCTTCTGAATAAAGCGATGTTCAACTACTTCCCGCTCTTCGACAAATTCCGGGTACCGGAAATGTGGCTGATGGTCACCGTTTTCTGTTTTGCAGTTGTTGCGGTAATGGGGCTCGAATGGACTATCAATCAAATAAAAGAACGATCCGGCGAATGGAAAAAGGCAGGTTTGATTGCAGCCGTTGCGGGAGCGCTCATCTTCTTTGCAGGTTTTCAGCTTCTTTCGTTCGAAAAACCCGGCGAGCGTGACATGATTGCTCAGCAAATTGCAAGTCAGAATCAGGTGCCGGTCACCGATCCCAGAGTGTCGCAAGCTGTAAGCCGGTATATGGTAAACGAACTTATTCCCATGCGCGAAGAAATGGCTCGTCAGGATACACTGCGATTCGGTTTATTTTTCCTTGGAGGATTAGCGATTATATGGTTTGCCGCCGGGAAAAAAATATCAACATCAACAGCCGCAGGAGCCTTTTGTGTGCTGCTTGCTTTTGATTTAATACAGGTGGATAAACGATATCTGAGTGAGAGGTCTCTTGTGGATGGCTCGCTTGAACGCCATCAGCTTATTGAGCAGCAGGAGCGCGAGCTGGATCGGTATATTGCTGAAAACTCTATGACAGATGAAGGCTGGCAATACCGTACCCTCCCCCTATTGGATAATGCATTCAATAACGCTACACCTTCATATTTTTATCCGTCGGCAGGGGGATATTCTGGAGCTAAATTGAGCTATTATCAGGATCTGATTGATGAAGCTATGTTATTTAATCGTAATCAGCCAAACCCGGCCGTGATGGCAATGCTCAATGTAAAATATGTTACCACCCAGGCAGCACTCCGTATTCCGGGCTTTTCTATTGCCCAAAACTATGCTACCAGCGCCATTATGAGGACTGACACATTGTTGCCAAAAGCCTGGTTTGTAGATACTGTGGAAGTAAAAGATTCACAAACTGATATTTTGCAAGAGATCTCAGAAGAGTTCAATCCCGAACAAGTTGCATTTGTAACTGAACCGCTGTCCACTGAAATTGAAAGAGATGATCAATATTCAGTGCAAATCACAAAATATCGTGCCAATGAAATCCGGGCTGAAATTAGCCGAAATACTCCCGGCTTTATGGTGATGAGCGAAATTTGGTATCCGCCGGGCTGGTCGGCCACTCTGAACGGTGAAGAAATTGACATTATCCGAACCAATTATGTATTACGCGGATTTGAGATACCTGCCGGAGATCATGAATTGATATTGAAGCTGGAGCCTGTTTGGTATAACCCAGGTAAATGGATGTCGCGGATTGGGACACTATTACTTTATGGAACAGGAATTTGGGGGATTTTACTTTTTGTTCGGATCCGAAAATCAAAAGAGGATTATGTTGAAGAGAGCTAAACAAAGCATTGCAGATGTTATATCAGCAATTGCTCCAAAATTCTGGAAATCCTATTCAGAGCTAAGCTACTGGAAAAACAGAAAAGAGGAAGAGGGTGAACTAACAAACGGGTACTTTTCATACTTCTACACAAATCATTTCGGTCTGACAGAGCTAGACTACAAGAGAAAAAGAGTATTAGACATCGGCTGCGGGCCGAGAGGCAGTCTTGAATGGGCTGTTATGGCCAAAGAACGTGTAGGGCTTGATCCTCTCGCTGATGAATACCTCGAAATGGGAGCCGATAAGCATGAAATGAGTTATATAGCTGACTCTTCTGAACAAATTCCTTACCGCGATGCTCATTTTGACATCGTTTGTTCCTTCGATTCTCTCGATCGTGTTGACGACCTTGAACAATCGATAGAAGAAATTAAACGTGTAACAACGCCCGGAGGATATTTTTTACTTATCGTCAAAATCAATCACGAACCAACAATTTCTGAACCACAAACAGTGTTGCCGGATGTAATACGGAAATTTAAACCTGAATTCATTTGTGAAGATATTGATGTTTATCCGCATGACAGCAAGAGGCATTATCAATCTATCAAATTAAGTAAGCCGGTTGCAGATCCGATGACTTACACAGAACCAGGCTGGCTTTCTGCAAAATTTCTGCGATGTGTCTGAGTTTACTTCACATAAAAAGCTTTCGGGTAATCTCTTTAATATAAAGTTTCCGGGGAACCGACCTGAACAACTCAATCCAGCCTACAGACTCTCCTTCCACCATTTTTAATCTGTACTTTTGATATTTAATGTGCGAATCACTCATCAGGTGTTTGTGCTTTTCAAAACATTTATAATATCCTGTGATCTGATCCTCCGACTCTGTGATTCTCTCCCGATCATCATCCATGTTAATTACCTGTAAAACGTGAGGGGCGGTTTTTACAGGTCCATACTTTTGTGACAAACGTATCCATAAATCATAATCCTGGGCTGAGGGCAGCGCTTCATCATATCCTCCAACGTCCAAAATATATTTCCGGCGGGTTAATACCTGGTTGCCAACCTGGTTATAGTAAAGCAAGTCATCAGCCGTAATGATATCCGGTTTTTTCCACACAAACTCTTTCTCTCCCATCACCATCCGGTCGTAAGAACAAACTGCTGAACAACTTTCAGTCCACTCTTTTAATAACAGTTCAATACGCTTGGGGCGCCAGTAATCATCATCATCCAGCCCCGCAATAAATTCACCGGATGCGATCTGAACAGCAAGATTTCTGCTCGCTGCTGCACCGGCTGCAGTGTTACTCCGAACATCTTTTATAGGATATTTCCGGGCAAGTTTGTCTATAAGAACAGGTGTATCATCCTCTGAGGCATCATCCACAACTACTATCTCCAGGTTTTCATACGTCTGCTCAAATACCGAGTTTAATGCTCTTTCGAGCAGATCGGCCCGGTTCCGGGTAGGAATGATAACACTTATAAGTGGCTGTACTGACATAAACAATCCTCTGGTTTAGACAACTTAACGTGAGTTTTATAAAGTGATACATTAAGGGGAGAAATAAGATTGAAGAAAAAAAGTCCCCCCTTGAAGGGGGAAAGTCATCCGCCAATTGGGGGATGATCCTCTGTGTAATGATTTGACAAAATAATTTATAATTAGGCTTCAAATTCACTAAAAATCATATTCCGTCCCAAAATAATCCTAATGAAAACTTCACATTATTTATAAAGGTATGGATTTTTAAGATTCAGAATTGGTTACTTATTGCCTGAATAATAAAATGAATAGTTCAAAATAAGAGTTCGGGCAGTTTTGGTGTAAGTTTCAGAAACCCTGTACATTCCACCTTATCAATTTCAACAAAACAGAATTAATGCCTGAGCTCCGGGTTACTATAGCAATTTGTACATACAACCGGGTTGATTATCTGCGTGATACATTGCTTGATTTCAAAAATCAAACCGCATCCGCTCAACAATTTGAAATCATCATCATCAACAACAACTCAACAGATAAAACAGAAATTGCTTGCAGTGATTTTATTGAGCAAAACCCCGAACTAAATACACGGTTGTATTCAGAAATCAGGCAAGGTTTATCTCATGCCAGAAACCGTGCAATCACAGAAAGCAACTCTGAGTGGATTTTGTTTATTGATGATGATGTAATTCTTCCGGAGGATTTTGTGCAAAATGCACTCAACTTTATCAACCAAGCAGAAAAACCCTGTGCTGCCGGCGGCAAAATTCTGGTATCCTTTGATGATGGCGAACCTGACTGGATTCCCGGAGAACTGATGCCGATGTTTGGATTTCATGACCTTGGAAATGATCAGAAAAAATACCCGGCTCACAATTTTCCGCGCGGCGGCAATATGCTGATTCACAAAACAGTGGCTGAAAAAGTGGGCGGATTTAACCCCGAACTTGGCAGAATGGGAGAAAATCTTGCCGGAAGTGAAGAAAAGGCTTTTTTTGATCAGGCAAGAAAACAGGGCTTTGAACTATGGTACCTGGCGGATATGATGCTATACCACCGGATAGGAAAAAGACGACTCAAAAAAGAGTACCTGAAAAAACAATCTGTTGGCATAGGCTACAGTGAGCAGATCAGATTAAAAGGAAGTTCATTTAAACTTTTGATCAAGTTTCTGAGTGAAATTGCAAAGTTTGGAATAAGTATCATTTTATCAATTTTGTACCTGTTGCGGGGCAAAATAAAAGCAGCAAAATTTATTCTTATTTTCAGGCTTTGGGTGATGAAAGGATTGTTTACCCGCTAACCGAAAACTAAACTCTATCCTGTATAACCATTGGGGATCATTCAAAAACAAAGTATTGCTAATGCGATCATTACCTATACGGGTATAGCGCTCGGATTTCTGCTTACCGTTTTTCTGTATCCCCACATTCTGAACCCGGATCAGTATGGCCTTACCCGTGTTTTGATTTCCGCATCACTAATCAGTGCCCAGTTTGCTCATTTGGGCGTTAGAAATGCAGTTATCAAGTTTTTCCCATTTTTCTCGGATGGAAAGGGCAAAAGGCGCGGCCTGCTATTCTGGACAATTGTCATTCCACTTGCAGGTTTTCTTCTTTTCTCTGTTTTATACCTTTTATTTGATGACCTGATCATTAAATACTACGCAGAACAGTCTCCCCTCTTTGTTGATTATTATCTCTGGATTCTGCCAATCACTTTCTTCATTCTGTACTTTGAGGTATTGAACAGCTATCTGCGCTCACTTCTCGATTCTGTAAGCGGTCCGATTGTTAATGAAGTTCTGCAAAGAATATTAGTAATCAGCTTCCTTGCACTCTACTTTTTTGATTTTATCCGCTTCTCACATTTTATTCTCCTGTTCACCATAGCCTATGGCGTACAGCCGGTAATTCTTGCCTGGCGAATCTACAAAATGGGGGAATTTCGCCTGATCCCCGACTTTAACATTTTACGCAAGCCGGTTATAAAAGGAGTTTCAAATTATAGCCTCTACTCACTTCTTGGAGGCCTTACGACTGTTTTGGTTTGGAACGTGGATATTATGATGCTTGGCTCGATGAGCGGCCTGGCCGATACAGCCATTTATGCAATTGCATTTTATATAGGGTCAGTAATAACCGTTCCCCAGCGCTCCATCGAAAAAATTGCCACCCCCCTCGTTTCAGATTTTATTCAAAAGAAAGACTGGGAACAGGTTCTGGATATTTACAGGAAAACATCCCTGAACCAGACACTAGGCGGTATTTTTATCCTCGGGCTGATCTGGATCAATATCGACCTGCTTTTATCGTTCCTGCCAGAGCCGTACGCTGCCGGTAAATGGGTTGTCGTAATCGTGGGAATCGGGAAACTGATTGATATGTCTACAGGCGTAAATAGCAGTATTCTGATTAATTCACGTTATTATCGTGTCAGTTTTTATGCAAACCTGGTGCTTGTTTTCCTTACCATACTTATGAATTACCTGTTAATTCCAAGATACGGGATTAATGGTGCAGCTATTGCTACAGCATTGTCAATTACACTCTACTCTTTTGTAAAAGTCATTTTTGTTTGGGTTAAACTGGAATTGCAGCCTTTTACAAAAAAAACTTCAGTACTGCTTATTACCGGGGCAGCAGCAATTTTAATTTCATTTATTCCGGAATTAGTTACGGATCATTTTCTCATTCTATTCCTTTCAGAAAACCTGTTATTCACAGTAATATTCCTCACCCCGATACTTTGGTTGAAAACTTCACCTGAGTTAAACAATTTGGTTGTAAATTTTTTAAGCAGGCCGTGTTCAAGTCACTAGTGCAACAGCGCGGTGTTTTAGGGTTTGTTGAATTGGTGAAAGGTAATCAAATTTTCGGATAGGCCGATTGTTCAGGTGACGCTCGACGGTTTTAATGCGT
>SLAU01000243.1 GCA_007126675.1 Balneolaceae bacterium | reverse complement strand
TCTAAGTTCGCTTAAATAATTTAACCTGAGTTTGACATAAGATCCTTGAATTTGGTAACGAAAAAGTCCCCTCCTTTTCAAGGAGGGGATTTAGGGGTGGTTGAAAAAGGCCGATGAGCTTATTTCTTAAATTCTATCCACAAACAAAGTACTGTAACCACCCCCGACCCCTCCTTACGAAGGAGGGGAGCTTCTTTTTCTGAATTCTTATCTCGAACTCACGTTAATTTAGATTTATTCTTCTGACTCACCCTATCATCCCTCTCTAAAAAATAGAGAGGGATTAAATGTCTAAATTATTTAAGCTGGTTCATAAATTGATTTACTTTTAGGATAATGTCAGGTCATGCAGGTCTGATATAAGCATAAAAAAAAGGTGCCACCCCTTCCGGAATGGCACCTTTAAGCGATGGGATGTATGGAATCTTCGTTATCCTTCCTTACCAAAAATTCCCTTGTTAATAATGAAGATATAAGGGAGTACATATACCCAGTGGCGTACAAGTGAACCGATGGTCATATCTATTCCTGCATCAAGCCCCATCACTCCGGCTCCCACAAGCGGAAACATGAAGAACCATACGAGAGCTACAACCTGTGCGGTAATAAAAATGAAAGGTCGCAGCCATGTGGGTCCAAAAAGTGAGGGTGCAATACCTGCATAAAGAATGGCCAGTAACGCTCCGTTACTGAAGTGGCCAAATACGCCGTATGCCAGCCCAAGGCCGGTTTGTTCACCCAACAGGCTGGGGATATCCCACCAGCCCATTCCCATTACAAGCCCGAACAGGTCGAACAGAATGGTTCCTAATAATCCTGCGAGAATCGCGTCTTTCCAGTTAATGGTATGCATATCGTGATCCTCCCTTAGCTTACGGTTTCTGTTAATTCCGGGGCTTCGGGGAAATCGACCGGAATGTCGGTTACATTGTGCAGAAGGTTGGTAGTGGTTTTATCCCCGATATTCAGGATCACATCCACCAGGTTTTCTTTGGTGTATCCGGCATCGAAAAAGTTGGCCAGAATCTCATCACTGATATTTCCACGACTTTCGGTAATGCTTTTCGCCAGTTTGGCAAGCGCATCCAGTTTTTCGCTGAAGGGGGCGCGGCCCTGACGCAGCTCAACAGTTTGCTCTTCGGTGAAGCCGTTCATTTTGCCGATTGCGGTATGAGCCGCCTGGCAGTAGCTGCAGCCGTTTACCTGGCTAACTGCAAGGTTTATAACTTCTTTCTCTTTGTTGTTAAGTGATGTCTTGCCATTTGCAAAAGCAAGATATCTCGCCGGGGCATGTTCCGAATAGGCATATGTTGCATAAATATTAGGAACAAATCCGACTTTGGATTTCAGATCATCAAAAATCTGCTGGTTTTGTTCTGTTACTTCGTCGCGTGTTGGTACATCAAAAGGTCTCATAATTGTTTACCTCGTTGTTTGTTTATTTGTTTTGTTTGAATCTGAGATAAACATAAGCTGATGTGCCTCCCCAGAAAATGGCAGTAGTACACGGTGAGTTGTCAATTTTGCCCGACCGGGGTTACATTTTTGCTGTTCTTAAATTCTGTGGTAGTCATACCCACAACGTTTTTGAACAATTTGCTAAACTGCGCCGGGTCTTTGTAACCCAGCTCGTAGCCTATTTCTTTGGCAGATTTGTCCGTATAAAACAGAAGCCGTTTGGCCTCCATAATCACCCTGTTATGGATTACGCGCAGGGGTGACTCTTCGGAGTATTTACCGAATACATTGGTTATCGTTTTGGGTGATTTATACATCAGTTCGGCGTACTCCTTCACCGATTTTTTTGTCTTGAAATGTTCCTCAACCAAAACGTTAAATTCCCTTATGAGATCTATATCACCCTGATTTTCGTCACTTTTCAGGATCTGTTTTCTTGCCAGCCGGGTGCACCTGATGATCAGCCTTTTTAACAAAATCCGGAGCATCTCTTCCTGGTTCGAATCGGCCACCGAAAACTCTTCTTCTAGCACGGAAAATAGAGTCCGGATTGTTGAACGCTCATCATCGTCCAGTTTCAAAACCGGAGAACTGTTTGAACCGAAGAAGAGCAGCCCGTTGCACGACACCTCGCTGTCGTAGGTATGTACGCAGTAAAATTCGCGGTTAAAAAAGAGACTTTTCAGGCTATCGGCTGAATTGTCAATATGGACTTTATGGAGGTAAGTGGTACACAAAAGCTGACCGGGATTTAGCTCCATTTTACGTTCATCGATATGAACGTACAGCGGTTTTTCTCCATCATTCCAGAGAAACATCATATAATTACCGCTATTCACGTATTGGGCCGGAAATCCACGTGCGATTGCAAATCGCGCGTTTATTTCAGGATTTGTGAATTCTTTCATGCTACTTCATCATATTCGTTTCCGGGTAAAATACCAGCCATGCAAAGGCGAAGTAATCACCGTAGAGCATCGTTTCCAGTTGTTTACCCTTCAGTGGCCCCGATACGGCTCTGCCGGAAATATTCCAGGTGCTGTTAGTATTTTTATCCCTGATTTCTCCATTCCTGTACTCAAATTCAAGCTTTTCACCATCAAGCAGAGGGGAAAATACACCGGTAGCCCCGTCGTCGCGCGAACGGTGGATTGTTCGGTTATCCATTGCCGAGGCCATTCCATCAAGATGAAATATTACGATAGGTTTGCCACCAACTTCATCATGTAACACACGTTGCTCGCTGGTAATACTATAGGTATATCCTTTCATTTCCTGTTCGGTGCGCACACCAACCACTTTCTCCATCGGGCTGATTTCACCCGGCACCTCTTCATCCAGCAAAAACGGAGAGTTATTGATGTCATCATATCCTGCATAGGGATTTTGGCCGTAATTTCTCCGATGACCTGTTTCCCTGGAAAGTACCGGCGCGTCTGGATGGGTTTCTCTGAACTGTTCAAAAGAGATCAACTGGCTAGGCAGGATGGTCAGTAAATCACCTGTGTAGTCGCCCACAAGCGCTTCGCCCGAAAACTGCTGCCAGAGGCTTTCCGTTTTGCGGTCGTACATAATCATATCTGATTTACGAAGAAAGCCGGAAACTCCGAATTCTAACACCTCTCCGTCGTGACGACGATCAAATACAATCGCGGAGTAGCATAGTGGGCAAAATGTAACGGAAACCGGTACGCCTCCCAGCTCATCGTTGGCAATTTCATGCCACATGAGTATCTGTATGGGGTAGGCACGGGCTTCTCCGTTTACTTCAAGAGAAATAACAGGTTCCTGGCCTTGCAGCCATTGGGAAGCTTCCTCCTGGCTTACAAATTTTGGATTATCAATAGAGGGAATCCCGTCTTTGCCCGGCCCGCCGTCGATTAGTTCATTTAGATCAATGCTGCGCTTTTCGAGATTTGTATCAAATCCCGGTAACTGTTGCGCGTCCACATTGCATGCGGTGAGAATGAGTGTGAGTGAAAATAGAAATACTGTTAAAGACTTTATTTTTAATAACATTGTAATTGAGTTTTGTTTTTCAATTAAGAAATGGAATTAGATGTGTGTGTCCATAACGATTCTGTAACAAGTTGATATAGATTTCATGAATCGCAGCGGAAATGATTATCATTCAGCAGAAAAGTGACCGAAAATCAAATGTGATTAATTATGGCATACATACAGACGATTGAACCGGAACAAGCGGAAGGAGAATTAAAAGAGACCTACGAAAACCTTGTTGAAACCAGAGGTAAAATCGCTGAGGTTCACAAAATCCAGAGCCTGAACCCGGAAGCCCTTGTTGCGCATATGGAATTATATATGACCATCATGTTTGGCAAATCGCCGCTGCGCCGCTACCAGCGCGAGATGCTTGGGGTTGTTACTTCGGCGGCCAATCGTTGCGCCTACTGCATTAATCACCACGAGCAGGCGCTTCTGGCTTATTGGAAAGATGAGGAGAAAACGCGTCAGCTTGTAAACGACCGATCAAAGCTTATTCTCTCCGAAACTGATCAGCTGCTCTGTAACCTGGCCGAACAGCTTACACTCAACAAAAACTCTGATTACTCCGGTGAAGTTGAGGCACTGCAAAGTTCAGGGCTCAAAGACCGCGCCATCCTGGATGCCGTTCAGGTGATCGCCTATTTCAATTTCGTAAACAGGATGGTGCTTGGTTTAGGCGTGGAGTTTTCGGAAGAGGAGATGAAAGGGTATAAGTATTGATTGCCAACAATCTCACGGAAATTCAATCAGAGTTCTTTCCAAGTGCAAATGCGATTCGGTGCAGCTTTATCGATCTTACAGGAGAGGATAAATTTACACTCACAATTGTTTAGTGAACTATCAGGGTAAATCACTATCTCTATACCTTTCAACGATATCAATCAGCAGTGCGGCTGTCCAGGAAAAATTATCTGTACCGTATCCTTTACCGCTATCAGGATCGAAATATTCGTGGAAACCGCTGTTAGATGCCAGTTCCAGAATTGACTCTCTCACTTTTTCCGCATAGCCGGAATATCCATATCGATCCAGTCCTTCAGCCAGCATCCAGTTCATGTTTATCCAGATAGGGCCTCTCCAATATTGGGTTTTTGAATATCCTGTCCCGCTGCGATCATAACTTGGTGCTGCCAGGCAGTTCTCATCCATTCTGCAGAAGCATTTTGTATTCAGGTAATCAAACATTTTTTGTGCCCGTGATTTATCAGGGATTCCTGCAAAGAGAGGTAAAAATCCTGCTAACACATGGGCATGAACCTGTTCACCACTGTTTATATTGTAGTTAATATACATGTCATGTTTTTGATCCCACAATTTTTGGTTCATTGCTTCAGCAGTTTGACGGGCCTGTGCCCGAAAAGGCTCCGGGTTTTTACCAATTCGTTCAGCAATATCTGCAAGATCAAAATGTGCCCGGCATAAAAGCGTATTGAACAGCACATCCTGAATTAAAAAGGGGCAGTCATCCTCTCTGATTTTTTCTTCGTTATAATTTCGTTTGCGGAAAAAATCGAGCAGGTAAACATACCGGTCATAGTCATAATCTGATGGCCGTTCATCAACATGGATCAATTCTGTGTCTTTACGTTCATATTCCGGTATTTCATCCGGACCAAGATTTATTCTTTTTAAAACTTCATCCCATAGCGGG
This sequence comes from Balneolaceae bacterium, assembly GCA_007126675.1. Lineage (GTDB taxonomy): Bacteria > Bacteroidota > Rhodothermia > Balneolales > Balneolaceae > SLAU01. Next base: position 1,108 of record SLAU01000243.1, on the reverse strand, counting down.
GAATTATCCTGCCCCGAACCCCAGGGATGTCGAATATAAACCAACCCCTCATCCCAGGGATTTCTTTCACGGTACAAATAAGCATGCCACTTCTTTAATTTCGGAAACAATTCTTTAGCAAATTCTTCCGCTTTTTTTTGATCCGGACTGTATTTCAACAAATGCAGAAGAGCTGTTGCATGAATAGGGGGCTGGCAAATACCGGATGTCTTCGGGATTTTGGGTGCATTCTCCGCAAGTTCTGTTTGCCAGAATTCTGGCCCCGGAAAATATTTATCGGCTTCTCTGGAATCATAAAAGATAATTTGAGGAACCATACCGTTGTCCCACTGTGCACTGAACAAGGATCTCAATTCTTGCACTGCTCTTTCAGGTTTATAGTGGGCATATCCGATGGCAATAAATGCGGAATCCCAGGACCATTGAAATGGGTATAGATGCGAAGTAGGTTTGGTAAAAGAGCCTGTCCAGTTTCGCTCTAATACCTTTTCTGCCTTTTTGGATAATACTTGAAGAGGTCTCTTATTGTCCGGATCAAAAATAGAGTCCATTTTTCAAAAAGTAATTATTTGATATCCGTTTGCGATATACTTTCGAAGACTCGGATGTTGTTCAAAATCGTCGAGCAGGAGAACATCCGTCTTTCTAATCTCATTAATCACACCGAACGCTTTTGCACAGAATTTACATACCCCTGCCACATTGCCTTTTACTGATTTGTAGAGGGGATGCATTTTGTGATTTTCGTCTTCAAGTTCCGGAATCCACCTTGCGGAAGCCCCGTCGAAAATAAGTTTTACCTCGTCCTGATTTTCTTGAAGCTCTTTGGCCGTTGTCAGGGCATTGGTGACTCGTCCGGATGCTTCATGGGTTTCAATGTCTGCCAGGATTACTATTGCTACTTTTTGCATGATTTATGGTTTTTAAAAGTTAATATTCACGAATCTGAACGGTATTACTTGATGAGCTGAATTATATATTACTTATCCACATTGGCCACAAAACAGTGGTGTAGAAGAATCAAGTAAGTAATTAAACAGTTCACTTATTTTTAATTTCAGGCATCAGAATCTCACCGAAATCTTTAAAGAGCCTAATGGCCGATCCC
>SLAU01000371.1 GCA_007126675.1 Balneolaceae bacterium | reverse complement strand
GAAGTACCGTATCTGCATGATATCAGTATTGGTCATGCTTTGATCTCCAAATCGATTTACCTGGGTTTGGAGCGAACGGTGAAAGAATATTTGAGAATTATGAATTAGTAATTAGGAATGTTGAATTATAAATGATGAATTTGAATTGGCTCAGGATTTTAAGGATAAGCTGCTTACCAAATTTTTGAGCTGGAAAAGTTGACTCATGTATATTTTTTTAATTTGTAAACTGTTAAACTAAATAAATACTTACATCAACTCATTGACTGATAAACCACATAAATCGGGCTACGCTGCCATTATCGGGAAACCCAATGCGGGTAAATCAACGCTGATGAACCGCATTCTGGGAACTAAAATTTCGATTACCACACATAAACCGCAAACCACCCGGCATCAGGTTGTTGGTATTTATTCGGATGATCATACTCAAATCATTTTTCTGGATACGCCCGGAGTAATCACTCCAAAATATCAGCTCCAGAAAGCGATGATGAATACAGTGGAGAGAGCCCGGAAAGATGCAGATCTGGTACTATTCATTTTTGATCCCACCGATACCCATCCCACCGATGAAGTGATTGAACTTCTTAGAACTATCAATAAACCGATATTTCTGGTTGTAAATAAAATCGACCGTATCAGCAGTGAAAAAGCTGAACAGAAAGTTTCCCTGATTCAAAATCAATTGAAACTTGCCGGAGTACATTATGTGTCGGCATTGCAGGGTGACGGAATTCCCGAACTGATTGAAGCTATCCGTGAAAAACTGATGCCGGGTCCGCCCTATTATCCCAAAGAAGATTTGAGTGAACATCCTCTGAGGTTTTTTGTATCAGAACTGATCCGGGAACAGGTGTTTCTGCAATTTCAGGATGAAATACCCTATTCGTGCACAGTGAATGTGATATCCTACGAAGCAGGTGATGAGCTTGACAGAATTAATGCTGAGATTATCGTAAACCGGAAGTCGCAAAAAGGGATGTTAATCGGTAAAGGTGGTGAAGCCATTAAAAAGCTTGGCATAGAATCGCGTAAAACAATCGAAGAACTGGTCGGCAAACAGGTGTTTTTAGATTTGCATGTTAAGGTTCGTGAAAAATGGCGCGAAAATGAAAATTGGGTGAGAAATCTGGGGTATTAGTCTCTTTTCTTTTAAACCGTTTTTTATCAGTTTACAAGACACTAAGTACCAGAACATTTACTTCAAACTATTGATTTCTTGTAATTCAAATTTATATAATTGTGTTGAGGGTTAAAAGTCCCCTCTCGAGAGGGGATTTAGGGGTGTGTTAAACAGATTTCTAAGTCGAGCTGGTACACACCCCTGCCTGCGCCGAGGCTTCGGCAGGCAGGCCTCGTTCAAAAAAGCGAAAAATTTCAGGCAGCAATCTCAGATTAACAGAAACTTGCTCACTGCTTAAAGAAGTTTTTCTATCTCTTGAAAAACAGAAGCCCAACTCAAAATATCTTCATAAATTACTGTTTTGATAGAGACTTATATCAACATCAGTCCATCTTAATTTCGACACCAAATAAATTTTTTATTTCAGGTTGATATCTATTTTTATTTTAACATATATTGGTCGCATGAAATTTAAAGTAAACAGACCGAATAGATTTTGTATCCGCACAATGTGTATGTGTTGTTTCACAACATAGGTGCGGAGGGTATGTTTACCGGGTAAATTATTATAAGCCCTCCGGAACTCCGGCAGGGCTTTTTTGTTATCCATACTGAATAACGTTCTTTAGTATTTATTGAATTCTTATCCAGAAAGGTGGAGGGACAGGCCCTGTGAAACCTTAGCAACCGTCACACCCCGGTGTGAGTCAGGTGCTAATTCCTGCCAATCCGATTTATTCGGAAGGGAAAGATGAGATGAAAAGGCATTCAATACGTGTTTGTGTTGAAATTTTTGATAAAGCCTCTTCTGAAAATCTCTCCCTGCAGGGATTTTTGGAAGAGGCTTTTTTTATTTCCCCTTGAGGGGAGTTTCAAGCTTGATATCGAGTGGATGCCTGTGCGTCATTCGGTGGATTGGAATTCTTGATTAGAGTTTATCGAACTAATCAGGGTCATCCCCCTTCGAAGGGGGACAAGTTCTCCCCTTGAGGAGAGATAATGATGACGCGTTTAGCAGCATCATTTGAGGGGTGTCACAGTTAGGGCTTCTTGTTCTGATTAGAAACATCACTCGAAGTAAATCAATAACGAAATCTTTAACCAAAATTATTACGAAGCATTGCGAAGTACTTTTAACAGCTGGTATGAAAAGAAAATGAGGGCAACCCCGGAATTATCCGAAGAAACGGATCTCGTGGAGTCGTATCTCGATGAAATTCAAACCATAGCCATTGTTGGAATTTCCAGGAACAGGCATAAAGACAGCCATTTTGTTGGCCGTTACCTGAAAAACGCCGGATATAAAATCATACCGGTTAACCCGGGTGCCGACGAAATTCTTGGAGAAAAAGCTTATCCGGATTTGAAATCAATTCCGGACAGGATTGATGCCGTGGATGTTTTTATACATCCGGATCACATTCCGGCAGTTGTTGAACAGGCACTTGAAGTAAAACCAAAAGTAATTTGGCTGCAGCTGGGAACCGGATCACATCCCAATCAAATTGAAAAATCAACCAAAGCAGGAGTAAAAATGGTACAAAACCGATGCATGAAAGTAGACCACCAGTTTTTAATTCGTGATCGGGATGAGAAGGTCTCCCTATGAGCCTGCCTGACGTAAGGCAGGGGGACTAAACTCCCCTCTTGCCCCACAGGGGTCCCTATGGGAAGAGGGGAAAAGTTCAACTGAAAGTGCGCAGCACGGTTCAGTTGGACGAGGGGTGTGTTCGTGGTTAAGTCTCAGTGCCATAACCACGAACATCCCCCCCAACTCAAACACTGAACGTGTTTGAGTATCCCCCCTTCAAAGGGGGACTTTTTGTAACCCAAATATTTTTGAAATCAATACCAAAACCAAACCAACACAACCATGAGTAATAACGGAAAAGCAAAACAATACAAATTCGAAACCCTGCAGCTTCATGCGGGGCAGGAACCGGATCCGGCAACCGGATCGCGTGCAGTTCCGATTTATCAAACCACTTCCTACCAGTTCGATGATACAGAACATGCAGCTACTCTTTTTGCGCTAAAGGATTTTGGCAACATTTACACCCGAATCATGAATCCAACCACCGATGTATTTGAGAAGCGTATTGCTGCCCTTGAAGGCGGCGCAGCAGCGGTAGCCACCGCATCGGGTCAAGCTGCACAGTTTCTGGCGATAATCACGCTGGCACAAAATGGAGATAACATCGTGTCCACGCCAAACCTGTACGGTGGAACATACAACCAGTTTAAGGTTACCCTTCCCCGCCTCGGCATCAATGTTAAATTTGTGGATGAGGACGACTCACCCGAATCATTTGAAGCCGCTATCGATGAAAACACAAAAGCGATCTACGTGGAAAGCATCGGTAACCCTCGCGGCAATGTGCCTGATTTTGATGGTATATCAGCCGTTGCAAAAAAACATGGCATAGCTCTTGTTGTTGACAATACCTTTGGCGCTGGTGGTGCCATTGCAAGACCGATTGATCACGGCGCAAATGTGGTTGTTCAATCGGCCACCAAATGGATAGGCGGACACGGAACCAGCATCGGCGGGGTGATTGTGGATGCAGGTAATTTTAACTGGGGCAACGGTAACTACCCGTTATTCACCAACCCCTCCCCTTCCTATCACGGGCTGAATTTCTGGGAAGTTTTTGGAGACCAGGGACCGTTCGGAAATATCGCTTTTGCAATCCGTGCACGTGTGGAAGGCTTGCGCGATGTAGGACCGGCACAGTCGCCGTTCAACAGCTTTCTGTTGCTTCAGGGACTCGAAACACTGTCGCTGCGCGCTGAGCGTCACGCCGAAAACACACACAAACTTGCACAATGGCTGAAAGAACACGAAGCAGTCTCCTGGGTGAATTATACTGGTCTGCCGGATCATCCGCACCACGAAAACGGCAAAAAGTACCTCCGTGAAGGTCGTTTCGGTGCAGTTCTCACATTTGGCGTAAATGGCGGATATGATGCCGCACGCAATTTTATTAATAGCGTTGAGCTTGCCAGCCATCTCGCAAATGTAGGTGACGCAAAAACCTTGGTAATCCACCCGTCATCCACCACGCACCAGCAACTGTCGGAAGAAGAACAGGAATCGAGCGGTGTAAAAGAAGACCTGATTCGCGTCTCCGTAGGCATCGAGCATATCGATGATATTATCAGTGACTTCGAACAGGCGTTTTCAAAGCTAAAGGTGACTGTGTAAGATCTCCCCTTGAGGGGAGTCCCACACGTGTTTTTCGTGTGGGGAGGGGTGTTCTTGGTTAGGGCTCGATGCCATATCCAAGAACATCCCCCCAGGCCAAATTGCTGAACGCATTTGGCCATCCCCCCTTCAAAGGGGGACTATTAATAACTCCCCTCTCGAGAGGGGGAAAGTTCAACTGAAAGTGCTCAGCACGGTTCAGTTGGACGAGGGGTGTGTTCGTGGTTATGGCTAAGCGCCAATACAATGATCACCCCCTCCGCCAGCAGGCGCAGGAATAACAAAAAAAACCCGGTTCCGAAAATCGAAACCGGGTAAGTATTCATAACGCCGGATTGTGCTTTTTGCGGAAGACCGTCCGGCATCACTACTAAAACAAAGATACATACTTATGAGTAACGTAAAAACAATCGAATCCACTGAGGTTCAAAAACTCGAAGAAGCCATACTCGGGCTTATCAAAAGCATACAAAATAACCCTGAGCAGGCACATGCCGTTTTTAGAGCTAATTCGAAGCTTGAACACGGATTTCTGGCTGATGTAAATGTGCGTAACTTCAATTTTAAATCTGATGAACCGATTGAACTTGGTGGTACAAACCAGGGGCCAAATCCCGTGGAATATGTTCTCGGAGCATTTGCCGCCTGCCAGGAAATTGTCATCAAAGCGTATGCTACCGTTCTCGGTATTCAGCTCAATTCGGTAGAAGTTGATGTAGAAGGTGATCTTGACCTCCACGGATTTTTGAACCTTACAGATGCCCGGCCGGGTTTTACATCTGTTCGGTATAACACAAAAATAGAAACAACTGAAACAGATTCCGTCAAGCTGCAACAGCTCGAAGAGCTTTCGATCAAGCGCTGCCCGGTTTTGGATATTGTACGGAACGCTGTACAGGTAAAAGGAGCTGTAAACTTCAAACAGCCCTGAAAAAATGAAAAGCAAAAATGAACAAGAATATCCTTACAACTACCCTTGAGCAAGATTTCGTAACCGAATCGGGATTTCGATTTTCGAATGCACCGGTGGCTTACAAGACATGGGGACGGCTGAATCCCGAAAAAAATAACGTAGTGCTGATTTGCCACGCCCTTACCGGTAATGCTGCTGCAGATGAATGGTTCCCGGGGATATTCGGATCCGGCCGAGTAGCCGATCCGGATGAAAAATTTATCATCTGTATCAATGTTCCGGGCAGTTGTTATGGCACTGTTGGCCCAACATCAGAAAATCCTGAAACGGATAAACCGTATAGTGGCGATTTTCCCGAACTAACCATTCGCGATCTTGTCCGCTTTCAGCAGCTCTTTCTTGATCAAATCGGAATAAAGGGTATTGAGGTTGTTATCGGCGCATCACTTGGCGGGATGCAGGCACTTGAATTTGCAATTATGGATAAGAGGATTCAGTCAGCCATTTTAATTGCGATGGGCAAAGAGCATAGCCCATGGGCAATTGGAATCAGCCATGCACAGCGCAGAGCAATTTACTCTGATCCCAAATGGAGAAATGGCCACTATCCACCCGATGATGTGCCGGCAGATGGTCTCGCAGCTGCAAGAATGATGGCGATGATCACGTACAGATCACCTGAAAATTACAGCCAAAAATTTGGAAGGAATTTTCAGGATGATGAAGGCACCTTGTTCCAGGTTGAATCTTACCTGGATTACCAAGGCAAAAAACTATTGGAGCGATTCGACGCGAACACCTATGTGATCCTCACAAAAGCGATGGACAGCCACGATGTAAGCCGCGGCAGAGGAACTGCAGCAGAGGTGCTTGAAAAAATCAAAATACCGGTGCTTGTAGCCGGAATAGATTCCGATCTTCTTTATCCCGTTAACGAACAAAAAGAGCTTGCGTCGCTGCTGCCTGACGGCAGATATCGCGAAATACGTTCTGACGCAGGCCAT
>SLAU01000336.1 GCA_007126675.1 Balneolaceae bacterium | reverse complement strand
GTGGTTAATAGTCTAGTGAAATAACTAGATAGTAATATCGTAAAAAAACCCAGCCAAATCCACTATTGACCGGGTTTTATCGATAATTATTCAACAGTATCTAGTAAATGCCAAACTCCAGGCCCGGCAATTAATTGCCGGGTAGGAGATTGCATTTGCAAAATTGTTAACCCCGGAGGGGTGATACAGAATTCGTAAACATATTCCAGCTACCTTCTCAGATCAGGATTTTTATTGGGATTACACTTTGTTGCTATTTCCGGGCATCCTGATGGGATGTTTTTTTCCGGACTTTATAATTGAATCTTCACTCCAAGGCCGGCACTTATTTGATTAAAGCCGGTTATAAAATGGCGCGCGCCGCCTGTAAGGCTGAACGCTCCAAAATCATATGATACACCGGCGCCACCGCCAATTGCGGTCATATGTTCGGTACTTCTGTACGTATCACCCAGGCTTTCGATGCGCACACCGGCATAATGGTAGCCGGTAATGCCGGACAGGTGAACGGAAAACCGTCCGGCTGAATAGGGAATAATCCTCAGCTCGGCATTCAATTCTGTTAACAGGTATCGGGCACCTTCCGGCGCACTGCGCGGCCACCAGACGGCACCTGCTCCTACTGCGATATTTTCCCTAAGGTTGTATAAGCTGCTCAGGTTCATGCCGAAATCCTCTTCAGCGCCAAACAGAAGGTCGGCACCGGCTGTAAACTGTGCATGAGAACTGCGTAGGTCCAGAGAAAGGAATATGAGAATAGAGGCAAAGGGCACCAGAAAAAGTCTTTTTCTCATGACTACAAATTTCTAATATGACCAATTTACTTAATTTGATAAGACAAGGGGATCTGGTCCCTCAACACTTTTTGGATGGCATCTGCTCCGGCCGGTATCTACCAGGTACTCTGCTGTTACAGTAGCTCCATTTTTTTGAACTGTTGCTTTAATTACATCAAGGTGCTGTACATTTTCCGGTGGGTTAAATCGAACGTTTTTTGTTGTCACCAACGCGTAAACTCCATCTTCATAATGCGGTTGCTCGCCAAAATACTGTGCACACAGTTCATTCACAGACCCATCCTCATTCTTACAAAACTCGTTTCCATTCTTTTTATTAATTACAGAAAACTCAGCGCCTGTAACCGGATTCCCGTTTGAGTCAATAACATTTATAAATACAGCCTCTAAGATATCTGTACAATCTGTGGCAGTGTTATAAAATTTATTATCACCACAGCCAACAAAAATAAATATTGATATTAGAAATAGATAGGTGAATTGTTTTAATCGTAGATTTTTCATAACAACATCGTGATAACTTTTTACTTTTTAGGTTATGGGCATGGATCCGGAGGATTACAGGGCGGTGGCGGGTCAGGATCTGGCCACCCACCTGGTGGTGGTTGCCCAAAGTCAGAATTTGGATCATCAACATTTATGTTGCCAAGATCCTGTCTTACACCACTCATTGGACTAAATAACCCTGATGAGCCGGCACCAGCACCAGTACGACCGTAATGAATACCATACAAGCTAATAGCCGCCGGATTACCACTTTCAAGAAAACTAAAAACGGGTGAACCACTATCTCCTACTTCAGAATAATAATCAGCACCGTATTGACAAATCAGCTTCCACCACTCTGGGCCAGGATAATTTCTATCAACACATGTTTTTGTAATATTTCCAGATGTCCACCCCCCCGCTCTACCTACTTTATGAACAAAATCCCCAACTTTAAGAAAATGATCTCTAACGCTTAATGCTATTGAAAAAACTGGATTATTAGTATCTATTTGTACAGATCCCGGTGTGAAATCACTACTGAAAGAGTTTGTTCTTGCAATTAAACCAAGTCCTATGTCTACGTTGGAATTAATTTCTATAGCTGCTGCATCACTATACCGGCAATTGTGAAAAGGATTACTCAAACCACACCACGATGTATTGGGATCCTTATACTCTACACCGATAATATTTGCAGCAATACCGTGAGTAGGTTGGAAAAAAGTTAAGTGTGATGACGTTCCAAAAGTAACTTGAGTACAATGGGAGTTTGTAATTACTACTTCCTTTCCGTCTAATATTCCACTGAAGCCAATTGTACAGCCAGGGTGTGCTTGATTTGTATACCTTAATGTAATTCCACCAACTAAAGGTCTATTGTAACTGCCAAGTGACCCCGATAAATTTGGAAATGATTCTAAAGAAATTGGTGTAGTTTTTTCAAATTCAATTGCTTCTACAGGTATTTCCAAATATTGAACAATAAATTCAATTACAGTATTTATTCTTTCTTCTGTGAACTTACTTTCTTTAATTCCAACTGATATTCTATTAATTGTTTCATTAACGTAACTTGATAAAACAAAGTCAAACATATCATTTCCTAAAACAAAAGCACTTACAAGTTCACGCCATTTTGAAAGTTCAGAAAACCCAAACAAACCGTCTTTAATTATGAAATTTGAGCCATCGAAATTACGATTAGTATGACGAATTTCTTTAGCTGCTAATGTTTTTGAGATTCCACGAGGTGAATTTTCAGTTAAATACATTGTATAATTACCATTTTTGTCTATAAAATAGCCCCCAAAACCTGGCACTTCGTCAGAAATTCTGTGAAAGTGCTTCTCTGCCATACGTCTTACTTCTTGCGACTTCACTTCTTGAATTGAACTTTTTAAATCGTCATAAGTAACGCTAATGCCATTAAAAGTTAAACTTTCATTTTTTGTATCAATAGGTTGTTTTATTTCGCAGCTTAAAAGAAAAGCCAAAAACACAATCAATAAATAACTTATTGGGTTTAGTGTGCGTAGAGGGAAGGGGGGGGGAGATGGTATTTTTCATATCATTATATCCTCTTTGATTTTTATAATTTACTTAAATTGAAATCTGAATTGAGTAAAAAACATAAAGCATATAAATCAATCTAATTAAATGAGGTGGACAATGCAAAACAAAATTCAACTTTTAGTTATACTACAATTTATTACTCATTTAAACTTAGGAGTGCTTTTTCTTAAGGAGGGTAATGTGTTTTTAAAACTTTTAGGATGTTTTGGGGTATGGGTAAAAATAGAATTATTATAATATAGAGGATCAGTATAAGGATGTTTCCTTAGGCAGCCATCCTTTAGTTTTTATCTAACACTAAGAAAAGAAGGTTTTAGTACCTGCGAAAATATACTTTCAATTGATAAACACTATGCTTGATTAATTTTATTATTTTTTAATAGATATACCTTATTAGGGTGGTTAGATTTAATTTTAAGTTTATTTATTTCAATTACCTTCGGAAAGATACTCTGTCCCGCCAAAGTCGATGGCACACGTCTCAAAAATGGTTCCACGTTCGTTTAAGCAGAACATTTTGCCATTTCACTTGTTTGTAACAGTGAGTTCTGCGCCGGTTGCCGGGCAGATCAACCAGCAAAACCGTTTCCATTTTAAAATAGTAAGTGCAGCTCTAGAACGTATCAAAATGCCGGTCTGTACAGGATAAGCCGGCAATTATAAGAATTAGCAGGGTTGTGGTTGCTGTGTATCTCTTGCTGAACACCTCTTTTTAAAATAGAAGGTTATATCTGAATTAATACAATTTTTGCAACGAATGCTATAAATTACAGATTATATAATATACGTTTATCGGTTTGCAAGACGGTTGACGAGATAAATTCATCAGAAAAACCCCTGTTTTGAAGCTTAAAGTATTTCCTGTAACAGTTCTTATTGCGTTTCTGTTTATTCCGGGCGGCAGTTTATTCAGCCAGAACTCATCAAATGATCATATTGAACTCTCCCGGATTTTCGAAATAGGCACCGTCCAAAGCCTGATGATTGAAAAGAGCGATTCTATTCTTTATGAAGAATTCCGGGGGCGGATGAACCGGGATCGTCCCACAAATACAAAGTCGGCATCAAAAAGCGTACTTTCCCTGCTGATCGGAATTGCGATTGAAGAAGGTTATATCGAAAGTGTGGATGAGCCGACCGGTCAGTATTTCCCCGATTATTTTGAGGCAAACCCTGATCCGGAAAAAGAAGCGATTACTATCAAAGATCTGCTTACTATGCGCAGCGGGCTGAGAACCACCAGTTTCCATAATTATGGACGATGGGTTTTGAGTGGCAACTGGACAAATTTCGCGCTTAATCAACCCATGGAAGGTGACCCGGGCGGCAGGATGATCTACAGTACAGGAACCTCTCACCTGCTTTCTGTGATTTTGACACGGGCTTCCGGTATGAACACCCGGGCATTTGCCAATCAATATCTGTTTCGCCCGATGAATATTCAGGCCGGCGGATGGGATCGTGATCCGCAGGGATATTTTTTTGGCGGCAATAATATGGCGCTGAGCCCGGATGCCCTTCTCAAAATCGGACGGCTGATGCTAAATCTCGGTGAGTATGAGGGCGAGCAGCTTGTGCCTAAAGAATGGATTCTTGATTCGGTAAAAATTTACACCCGCAGCAACTTCAATAATTACAATTACGGGTACATGTGGTGGCGCAAAGAAGTTGGCGATTATGAAGTGGTTTTTGCCTGGGGCAACGGCGGACAGTATATCATGATGCTGCCTGAGCTGGATGCTGCAATTTCTATCACCTCCGACGTAGAACGAGGCGACCGCTCACGCGGCTATCAGCGCAGAATGTTTGCTTACATTGAAGATGTGATGATTCCGTTTTTACTCAGTTGGCAGTAAGCAGTTGAACCCATCCCCCGGCCCCTTCCCTATCACGCTAAAAAGCAGCGTGACAAGGAAGGGGAGGGAAGTGTAAATTATTCTCTGAAGGGCATTGGATATACCGGCACACCAACATGGCCGCCTTTACTTACAGCTCTGACCCCAAAAATGTAATTGTCTTTTGAGACCAGCTCTGCGGTGTAATATGTGGCATCGCCAACAAACTCGCGGTACTGCCAGACGGGTGATGTAGTTTCGCGCCAAAGCACTTCATATCCGTTAACGTTATTGCTTGGAGATTTTTCCCATCGCAAACGTGTATCATTTTCGAGGCGTGATACATTCATCCCTACATTTTGGGGTGGCATAGGAGACCGGGCGAGGTTGGCAATGGAAGCAACATTTACCTGAGTAACACGCGCTACATAAGGATAATCCACAAACTCCGGCAAATCGCCATATTGTACGCCATCTTCTTCACGCACATCCTGATGCTGATGCCTGAACTCTTCGTGTGGTTCCGAGAATCGAACTGCTGGATAACCGTGCCGTAAAAATGGCCTGTGGTCGCCGCCGCGCAGATATCTGTCGAGGCGATAAATCAGCCATACATCCATTTCCGGAATGTAGCTTTCTGATACTTCTTTAATAGTTCTGGCAAGCTGGCGGGTCGGCATATCGCTTTCACCGCCGGTTTGTATATATCGCAGGGTATTTCTGTCCAGCTCTCTTTTCGGAGGAATGCCTTCTGCAAATAATCTGATTTTAAAAGGATCACTAAGCTTGCTGTCTTCGGCTGCATGATTTCCAACAATATCATTCGTAATCATTCCCGCGATGTCCAGATCTGCTTCAGCGGCTTCTTCTGCCCATCTTGCAGCCCCCAGTAATCCCTGCTCTTCACCGGCAACCGCCATAAACACGATCGTTGCCGGGAACTCATACTGGCTCATCACCCGGGCCATTTCCATCACTACTGCCGTACCGGAGGCATCATCATTTGCACCCGGGGCAAGGCTTTCAGCATCCATTACATTCGTTGCGCGCGAATCATAATGCCCGCTAACTACAAAGTATCTGTCATCATTTGGATCACTGCCCGGCAGGGTGGCAATTACATTCACGATTTCTACCGGTTCAGGAATTCGCCCGACAGGTTCCTGATTAAAACTGTGAAATTCGACCCGCAGCCTGTCGCCTGAATTTTCACTGTATCGCTGCATTTCTTGTTTTATCCAGTTACGGGCAGCTCCGATTCCAAAAGTATCGCTCTCTGTTTCGGAAAGTGTATGCCGGGTTCCGAATGAAGCAAGCTTATAAATGTTCTTCTCCAGAGTATCAACACTTATGGCTGAAAGCATTTCAGCGATTTCAGGATCTGTTTGGTTTAGCAGCAGCCGTTGATCTCCGGTATCATCCACAGAACAGCCACTCAACAAAAGCAGAATTCCCGTAACTATAAGAAGTAGACGAATTTGCATAGCATATATACGTTTAATTTGTTCAAATGAATAATCTTCGAAAGGCGAATAACAAGCAAGCTGAGAGATGTTAAAAGATGAAAGTACGGGG
>SLAU01000119.1 GCA_007126675.1 Balneolaceae bacterium | reverse complement strand
TGTTCAAAAAGGGCGTCATCCCGGGCGAAGCGTTAGCGAAGACCCGGGATCTCCAGCCGTTGATATCTGCAGGAGATGCCGGATCGGGGTCCGGCATGACGAAGTTAATAAAGTTTTGCCACTCTACGCCCTAAATGGACAGTTTCAGACTCTTTACCCAAATTTATAAGACGAACTTATTCTTTCACAATCGATTTACCCGCAGAGCTTCCACTGCTGTATCAAGAGAGCAAATGCCTTCCTGGTAGCAATTCACCCAATAATCGATTCTCTCGCGTCTTTTTTGAACTAAAGAGCAGCTTGTAGAGTATGATCCATTCAACTCATCCATGTACCCTTTCACATCCTCTTTGATTGTGAGTTTAAGCTCGAGCGGTAAATTGCCCCAACCAAGAAGGTTGAAAAGCTGTTCGGTTTGATGATGCTCGATCGCCGCATCGGTAAAAATGGAGCGCAGTACAGGTGAGGCATCAAACTTCTTTCGGGATTTAAGTGCTGAAGGTGTCATAGTATTGTGGTTTCGTTATTGTTTGATAACAAGGTAAACCACGCGTGTGACAACAATATGTCACCCTTGTTTTAAAAAATTATTTTAACCGTATATATCATATAAATAACGTATTTAAGCTGTGATTTAGTTCAGTCTCAAAATCTTAAGATTCAGGAATTTATACCGGCTGCTGCTCTGTATTTCAGCTTTTTTAATCTGCGAAACTCACCGGATCATCTGCGTCACTTTGCGAGAAAGGTTCTCGCAGAGTTTATTCATGATCAGTGAGCATCCGCACAACCAGCGTTTATCAGTGTTCAATTGTATACAGGCAAAGACCCTGACTTATATTTAGCCTATAAAGAGAGAATTGTATTTGATTTATTTTCTCATGTTAATAACAATTGCTCCAAAGCCACCGTCAGATCCATATAACTGAGTAGCACGTGGTGGTCGCAGCATCTGAATGGACTCCACTCTAGTCATGTCCAACATATTGTATACCTGACTGAAGTTGCGTCCAATTCTCACTCCATCTTTAATATACATTGGACTTGAGTCTAACCCTTCTCCCCAGCGTCCTCCCCAGTAAGTTTCTGCTCCACTGACCCGTACCTCGGCACCGCTGCCGCTTCCATGAACACTTACCCCTGATAACCTTCTTACGTATTGGTCAAGTGAAATTTCAGGATTTTCGATCATAACCGTTGTGCCATAACGCACCGTTTCCCTTTCATTTCCGTTTTCGCTTGTCCCGCACCCAACTGCCACGGCTATACACATAGTAAATAGTATTATTCGAATTCCCATATCGTAAAAGGTTAGGTTTATGGGTTCACAAGTTTGCCCTCATACAAACCTGCACACCTTTAAGAAGGCAAATCAGGCTCAATAATCAAAATTAATTTCTACCGGAAATTTTTTGATAAGGTTAATCCTGGCAGGAATTATGGATTATAAGTAAAGAGAAGTTGGTAAATAGAACATCGAGTATGTGGGGCAAATCGATCTGTGCAGAGTTAAATTATTATTGGTGAGCACCTGCATATCCGGTGTTTATCTGTGTTTTATTTTAATTTGGCAAACATCTGTAAATAGGCCCCTCTTTGCGCTTCTTTGTGCCTGCACTCCGTAGTGCTCTTTTGCACGTAGGCGTGCCCTTCGCGGTTAAAACTTCTCGGAATACTAAGTATCGGCAAGATCTTTAATTTGACCCAAAGCATTTTACAAAGGCCAGCTGCTATTCAAAATCCAGAGAAGAATAACCGCCAAGACCGCTAAGGAACGCAGAGTGATTTATTCGTAATCAACCATCTACGAGAAAGGTTCTCGATGAGTTCGCTGATTATCGCAGAGTTCATTCATGATCGGTGAACATCCGCATAACCAGCGTTAATCGGTGTTCAATGAACCGCTGAGTTGTATTGAATAATAAACCCGCAAAGTCTTTGAAAGACAATGCGGGTTTCTAACAGGTTTTTATGTTGAAACCTTTGCAACCTACTTCACTAACTGCATGCCCATTGTGCGGTTAAAACGGGTGCCCGAGCTGCCCTGTGCATCCATTCGCAGCAGGTAGGTGCCGCTGGAGAGGTTCGAGGCATCGAATACCGCCGTGTGGCTGCCCGCCTGCACTTGCCCGTCGACCAGCAGTGCTACACGCTGGCCCAGCATATTGTATACTTCCATCCGCACATCCGCCTGCTCCGGCAGGTCGTAACTTATGGTGGTGGCCGGGTTGAACGGGTTGGGGTAGTTTTGGGTAAGGGCAAACGCTTCCGGAAGAGGATTATCAACCACTTTCGGGATCGGGCAGGGTGGAGTCGTGCAAGACGTTACATTTATCTGCATGATATCACTGTCGCTTTGGCTTCCCGAGTCCGATACGGTTAATCTCAGCCACATTTGCTGATTAACGGTTTGACTGTAACTGCTACTTGTACCTACCTGCGACCACGGCCCGGATGAACTGCTGTAACTGCGTTGCCATGTATAGGAATATGGAGACGCTCCACCGTTAACATTGGCACTCCAAAAACCGGTTTCACCAGGATTGAAAAGCGGTAACCCCATAATTCCGGCTGAAAGTGGGTCCGGAGTTGGCGGTGCAAGGGAGGCAACTATATTAAATCTTTCATTCCATACTCTTCTATTGTTTTCATAACTTGAAGTACCAATTGGAACCAGATCGGTATCGAGCATTTTTTTTTGATCAGGATTGCCCAAATAAACCGAGGGTGTTGACCAATAATTAACACGCATATAACCAGCCTTATAAGCCATCATTGTTGATGTTTCAATTTGATCAGCATTGTATCCATGGCCATAACAATTAATAGGGGGGTCATCATCACAAAAATCTACATTTATAACAGAAGTACCAACCCTGTTATGATCTGCCCCAATGTTATGTCCAATTTCATGTGCAAAGGAAAAATAAGGCTCAATACAGTCAAGTCTCACAATAGAAAACCCCTTTTCATAATCAGCTTTTTGGAAGCCACGTCCACAATCAGATTGAACCGGTGGAGCCACTATTAAAGATACAAGATTTGCTCCATGATTTAGTCTGATATCATGAATCTCATCCATATAACCGGAATTAGGGTCCTGGAGTTTTCCAAGGTCTACCGTTAAATCACCGATTGCTGTTTCCTGAAAATTAACCTCATAGGTCTGAACCACATTAACTTTTGCGCTCATACTGTTGGTTTGGGCAAAAGATTCTTCCAAATCATTTACAGCTCCAGAAATTACATCATGAATATTTAGGACTGAATTTTTGGCTGCCGGCGTATAGAGCACGAGCAAATCTATTTCACTGGAAGTTGAAAAGGAGGACTGTTGGATTTCTCGATTAAATATTTCTGTATTTACAGGTTTATTTTTGATTGATTTTCGGTTTTCACGTTGTTGCATTTTATAGCCGGAAAACTCTTCACTTTCGATTTCAAGGTGATCAGGTGGCGCTTTTGAGTGATCTATTTCATATAATGCATGTAATCCATCACCAAGAGGTCTTATACTATAATGAAAGTCAAGGGTTTGAATTCTGCCAGTGACATTGCCATTGCTTTCAGTCATCATTATGGAAGCATATCCTTCATCCAGCTTGCCCGACCATGTATAGGGAAGTTCCTCCCTCTCGTAAACCGCTCGTTTTTGAACATTCAGATTCCGGCCTCCGGGAAGGTTCAGCCGTATGGCACTTCTGTGTTTAATGGATTCGGAAAAATTCAAATACACAAAATGAATCTCTTTCGAAAACGGCAGGGATTCTACAATATTCAAAAGTTCTGACTGTCGCTCTGTCAGGTCAATGGAGCCACGTTCTGTGTGCTGAAACAGGTTATCATTTTGAGCCTGCAGGTTGCTTACTATCGGGGTAAACAGAAGTGTCAGGGTGAGCAAACAGACCGGTTTCAGTAAACCATACTGTTTAATTATAGCGAGAATACGCAGAATTATATTTCTGCTTCGTTTTTTGTTATCTTGTGTGTTCATGTTGTATTTCCTGTTGTGGTTATTGTTTCTGATTAATGGTTAGAGCATTCCCTTCGGGAATACAGCGTTTAAAGAGGGAGGCCGCCGCAAGGCCTCCTTCTTACTATTTTTTCAAATAATATTTATCTCATTCCATTTCATCTTTCCTGTCAGTCTTTAACAAGTCTTGAATTATCCTTTAAGTTCGTTGTTCTTATTTCTACCTCGTAGGTGTAGTCCCCGGGAGGCAACTCATAGGCAAAGTGGTCAATCGGCATATTATCCAGGGTGTCCCCTTCACTTGTTATAACTTCAATTTTCGTAAATTCTGCAGCTCCTTCTACCGCTTCATATTCTGATGTATGCCCACTGGGTATTGGGCCGGTTACATATTCATTCACGGGTGCTTCTTCAGGTGGTGTTAGAAGCCAAACCATAACCTGGTCAAAATCCAGCTCGCTGACATTTCGAAACCGAATCCGAACATTCTCTTCATTTTTCTCGTCATGAAATAGTCTATAAAACACAAAGTCATGAGACGTGTATTCAGCGATATAAGTATAATTTCCGTTTGTAATTGGTTCAGCCCTGTCGTCATCGAAATCTGAGCGTAAACGTAAATTCATTTGAAAACCAAAATGCTCAGAAAAATATGACAACCTGATAGAGTACCCCTGAATATTAAAAGTTGTTTTCGGTATATGAACATATTCACTCTTTTCACCATCTGAAAGCTCGGGAAATTCAAATTCAAATACTTCAAAATCAATTGAATCTGCTAAGCTTATTCTAAGCCTATACCATTCAAAATCGAAACCAGTTTTATTGAAAATTCTGATCTGAATCTGTTCATCATCATTATCATCATCACCGCCCAGCAAGCCGCAACCAGCAATCAGCAGTGCCATTAAAAGAGTGGCTCCTAAAATTTGTATATAATTTTTCATCATAAATATGTTTATTCGTTCATCTTCAGTCTTTTACAATCCGCGAATGATCGTGCATATCATCTGTTTGTACTTCCACATGGTAGGTATAATCGCCCGGTGGCAGATCATTGCCGAAAAGTTCAAGGGGTTCGTTATCCACCGTATCGCCTTGTGCCGTAACCACCCGGATTTTTGTAAACTGAATAGCGTTTTCAACGGTATGGTAGCTGCTTTGCTGACCTGCGGCAACCGGGCCGATTTCAAATTCGTCTCCGATAGATCCCTCACCATCACTGAGCCAAAACGATGCCTGTTCATAATCCTGCCCACCGGAATTTCGAACCCGGATTCGCACCTCCTCCTCATTCATCACATCCTGTGAGGTGTAGTAGTGCACAAAATCATGGGAGGTGTATTCCAAAATGTAGGTATAGTTTCCCGATGTGATCAGGGGGGCTCTATCCTCCCCATGAAGTGCAGTGTCTAATCTGAACCTTATGACACCAATTTGTTCAGCAACTTTTCTAAGCCTGATTCTATAACCGACTATATTATCCGCTGTTACAGGTAAAAGTTCATATTCACTCTTCTCACCATCCAATAAATCGGAATACTCAAAATTAAATACCTGGAAATAACTTGAATCGCCTATGCTTATTCTTAAGTCATAACTTTCAATATCGTAGCCGGTAAGATTAAAAACCCGAACCTGAATCGATTCATCTTCATCATCGCTTCCCAATATGTCACATCCCCCCATCAGCAGCGCCGAAAGAAAAGTAATCCCAATAAACAGTTTTCCGTGTTTCATAAAACAATTTTAGTTCAAAGTAATATTTAATCTCTCTCTTTTTGTCTGTTACTCCTATGAAACACAAAAGCATTTTGTAAATGTCTCTGCTATAAATAAGAAAAAAAAAAAATACGGATTCCAAAATTATTTTTTCAAATGCAAATTTCCGTGATAATATACGTGCAGTGCCTGTACAGTATTTAGCACAGTATGTATATTATTTGGCAGATCGTATTATTGAATAATTTTTATGACCGGTGAGCATCCGCAAAACCGGTGTTTATCTGTGTTCTATTTTATTCTGGCAAACATCTGTAAATAGGCCCCTCTTTGCGCTTCTTTGCGATCTTCGCGGTTAAAACCTCGCGGTATACAGATATTGGCAAGATCTTTAATTTGACCCGATACATTTTTCAAAGGTTTACGAGTATTCAGAATCCAGAGAAGAATAACCGCCAAGACCGCTAAGAAACGCAGAGTTCACTTATAAACCGGCTCGTTCAAATATCTCATTCACACGTTGGGTGTGATGATTTAAATCGAACGCATCCTCAATCTCTTTTTCCGACAGATGTTTCCGGATCGTTTTAT
>SLAU01000308.1 GCA_007126675.1 Balneolaceae bacterium | reverse complement strand
GCGTTAACGGCAGCACTTGCCGCTGCCGTAACCGCACGCTCTATCTGTTCCGTTTCAGAAGATGATTCAAAATGGAATCCGGCAAGTATCCGTTTTCGATCAGTTTGGGGAGGAGTTCTTGCAGTCGGTGTTTTGTTCGGACTTTTACAGCTTCAGCCGGTTCCGGTCATCATTCTTGCACAGGCATTAAATGGAATAATACTGCCCGCAATCGCTGTCATTCTTTTTCTTTTGATGAATAACGGACGCATCCTGCTGGCTGAACATCAAAACGGCACGGTTTACAACATCATCACAGGCGGGGTTGTTTATCTTACTGTTTTGATCGGACTGACTAACCTCTTCAGAGCCGGCTCGGGTGCATTCGGATTTGAGCTGCCGAATCAAACAATCATTCTTATTGCTTCACTTCTCATTTTTCTTCTGATGATTATTCCGGTCATAAAGAAACTTTTTGTTACTGAATCATCTTAGTTTTTCTGCTTTGATTAAATAAAATGAGTTTAGTAAAAAAGAAAAAGTGTAAAAATGTCCCCCTTTGAAGGGGGCATGGCAGCCGGAGTAAAACGACGGCTGCCGGGGGGATGACCCTGAAGAGTTTTGATCAGGATTCAATCTTCTATTTGAGGGTAAGTTCGATTTAAGAATTTATCGAAAAAGTGTTTAAAATTTCTTCAGAGCCCATTTTGCGGCAATGCATATTGGTAAATCAATCGGTTTGAAATAGAGGCTATCTTATGGATATTTGAGTCAATTCAATACTTAGAGGGGCATCCCCCAATTGGCGGATGACTTTCCCCCTTCGAAGGGGGACTGGTTAAATCTTTGCTCTTATCTTGCCCTAAATGAGATCAACTGAAGTAACACCGATTTATAATCAGCTAATCTGCAAACTCAATCACCTGCCAAAATGTTAATCAACAGTAATCTGTTCTTTAAACACCCAAAGCCTAAACAATAACCTGATACAGATTAAAAAATCCCGTACCTTCATCATTCAGAATTTTAAAGAAGATATTATGTTCGA
Source organism: Balneolaceae bacterium (assembly GCA_007126675.1). Lineage (GTDB taxonomy): Bacteria > Bacteroidota > Rhodothermia > Balneolales > Balneolaceae > SLAU01. The sequence goes on along the minus strand of SLAU01000308.1, from coordinate 5,286 downwards.
CGGAACGCTCATCGAAAAATTTAAATCCCGCATAACCCCATTTTTTTACTACGACCTTGAAGTTTTAGACAGAACTCTGGAAGAGGTTAAAAAGCATGGAATCGCCAAAGGCTATCACATCCACTTTGCGATGAAAGCGAATAACAATCATCGTATCCTGGAAAAAATAAAAGATGCCGGGCTTGGTGTGGACTGTGTGAGCGGCGGTGAAATCCGGAAGGCTTTAGAAGCAGGGTTTAGCCCAAATCAGATTGCATTTGCCGGAGTTGGGAAAACAGACCAGGAGATGGAAATTGGCTTAAACGCAGATATATTTTCATTCAACTGTGAATCGCTGCAGGAGATGGAAGTGCTGAATCAGCTTGCAAAGAAACTGGGTAAAAAAGCAACGGTTGCTGTTCGGCTGAATCCTAATATTGCGGCCAAAACTCACAAATATATTACCACCGGGAAAAATGAAAACAAATTCGGGATAAATCCTCAAAATCTTCAGGAACTGTTCAGTAAACTGCCTGAATGGAAAAATCTTGAATTAACCGGTATCCATTTTCACATCGGTTCTCAGATTTTAGATATGCAGCCTTATGTTGACCTCTGCGCCAAAGCGAATGAGTATAATCGCATATTTGAAGAGAATGGAGTTGAACTGAAGCATGTCAATCTCGGAGGCGGATTGGGTATCCATTATGACACACCCGATAAGGATGATATTCCAAACTTTGAACTATTTTTCTCAACTTTTGAAGATCACCTGGAACTGAAAGAGGGCCAGCAGGTACACTTTGAACTGGGAAGAAGTATCGTGGGGCAGTGCGGCAACCTGATTTCGCGAGTGCTGTTTATCAAGGAAGGTGTAAACACGAACTTTGCAATTATTGATGCGGGCATGACAGAGCTGATTCGTCCGGCGCTTTACCAGGCCGCTCATAATGTTGAGGTTCTGACCAGCGAAAAACCCCAGAAAAAATATGATGTAGTGGGCCCGATTTGCGAATCATCCGATACCTTCAGGTACGGCGTCGAAATTCCGGAAGTGAACCGGGGTGACCTTGTGGCGATCCAAAGCTGTGGGGCATACGGACAGGTAATGAGCAGTGATTTTAATCTGAGGGAACGGGCGGCAACGGTTTATTCAACTGAGCTCTGAGAGGGGCTGCTGCATCTGATGAATCAAAAAATAAAAGAGTTTTATGCAAATACTTAAATTCGGCGGCACTTCCATGTCCGATCAAAAAACATGGAAGGATGTACTAAAAATTACAGGAGATAGTGAAAAACCGGTTGTGATCGTTTCCGCAACGGCACGAACAACCCGTCAGCTCATAAAATCTGCAGAAATGGCTGCTGAAGGTGATTTACAAGAAGCGATAAAAATCGCTGAAACAATTAGTGAACGTCATGAGGGAATTATCCGCGGCTTTTTTGAAAGCAACGGCAAGCCTCTGAAAGGAGAACTGATTAATGATTGTTTGGAAAGAATTAATTCTCAGACTGATACACTGAAAAGCTATCTCGAAGATATATCCGATACCGGTTCACTCACACTACAGTCCCGCGATGCAGTTGCAGGGATCGGAGAGCAAATTTCGTCGTACCTTCTGGCCAAATGCGGCGAGGCAATCGGGTTAAATAGCCGGTACGTAAATGCAAGGGATATTATTAAAACCGATTCCGTTTTCGGCAGTGCACAGCCTGATCTTGAAATCACAAAAATGAAATCGGCCAAAATTACCGAAATGCTGAACAACGGACAGATTCCGGTCATTGGAGGCTTTATCGGGGAAAATGAAAGGGGAGAGCCGACCACCCTGGGTTTTGAAGGCTCCGATTACACAGCCAGTATTTTAGGTGAAATTTTGGGAGCACAAAAAATTACGATATGGACTGATGTAAGCGGAATCTACACCTGCGATCCCCGCGTGATACCCGGTGCCAGGCCGATACCGGAAATCAGTTTTCAGCAGGCGACTGAAATGGCCTATTTCGGGGCGAAGGTACTGCATCCGTCTACCCTTAAACCCGCGGAGAGAAAACAGATTCCCGTATTTGTGAAAAATCTGTTTGAACCGGAAAATCCCGGGACAAAGATTTTTGGCAAGTCAGCCAATTCCGGAAAGGCTAAAGTGATATCATACAGAAAAAACGGGGTTGAACTTACATTAACTTCTGACAGCGATAATGCCGGACATAAATTTTTATCGGATGTGTTTTCACTGCTCGACCGTTACCAGATGCCGGTGGATGTGGTGAATACAACCGAGGCATCCGTTATCATTGCAGTAGAAAACAATCCGAAAATTCCCGAACTGAATGAACAGCTGATGAGGCTGGGTACTCTGGAAGTTTCAAATAACAAAGGATTCATAACACTGATCGGGCTAGAAGTAAACGAATCGGCAGAAATAACCGACCGGGTGATCCGTGTGCTGGGTGATACGAAAATTGATCTGATCTCATTCAGCGCAAGTAAAAAACATCTTACAGTTGTACTGGATGAGGCTGAACTGGAGATGTCTGTGAAGAAAATGCATCAATCACTTTTTGAATGACTACGTATATATACGTAGAAATCTCTGCCTGTTATTACGTAGATAAATTCGTCCGCTTTTTCGAATACAAATGGCGCTGAAATGCATGGTTTTACTTTTGTAAATTCACTTCTATCTTAGCGTGTTAATCTGCCGATTTAATATAGATATAGAATTAAAAAAATAATGCTTGATTATCGTTTTGTTGATGGCACACGACTTACTGCCGTAATTGAAGCCCTGATCTTTTCCAGTCCGGAACCGATCGCCTGGCAGAAAATTTCTGAAATTATCCATGAGAGTGAAGAGGAGCTTGAGCTTGATCGAACTTCCGTGGTTACCATAGTGAATCAGCTCAACAAAAGGTACGAAGAGAACGACCTGTCTTTCCGGATTGAAGAAACCGGGGGCGGATTTACATTTGTAACGCGCCCGCGATACCATCCGTGGCTAAGCATTTATCAGCACGAAAATGCGTACCGGAAATTATCACAGGCTGCCACCGAAACTCTTGCCATTGTTGCATATCGTCAGCCTATTACAAAACCGGAAGTAGATCAGATTCGCGGAGTGGACTCAGGATATATACTGCGGCAGCTGCTCGAAAAAATGCTGGTGAAAGTATCGGGCCGTGCAGATTCGCCGGGTAAACCGCTGCTCTATAAAACCACCGATAACTTTTTGAAGCATTTCGGAATCAACAGCGTGGATGAACTTCCCAAGCCGAGAGAGATCGATGAAATTCTGAAAGACGATGATATGGCCGATCACCGGCGTCTGTTGATGGAGCGTCAGATGGAGCTGGAAGATGAAGAGGCCAGAAAACTGTTTGAGGATTTTGCTGATGAGAGAGAGGCCGGTGATGAGGGTAATGATAATGATGACGAATCAGCTGCTTCGGATGAATTACCGGAGAAATAAGTAATCTGAGATTGAAATAAAAGTAACTCTGTTCAATAAGGGCGTCATCCCGGACGCAGCGTAAGCGAAGATCCGGGATCTCCAGCCTTTGATATAGGCAGTAGATGCCGGATCGGGGTCCGGCATGACGAAACTTATTAAGATATCAAACACCAAGCATCCTTTTGGGACAACCTGAGACTGTTTTTCCAAATTCTAATTTCCAACTGCCGTTATATCACCCCACAGCATCATACAACACAGGTTTTAACCACGCACGTAAAATGGAATATTTGCGGTAGCTACCCGGTTAATTTCATCATCTTTCACGTAAACAAAGATACGGTAGGGCCCTTCCTCTTCAGGAGCATTTAATGTAACTGTATTCCCTTCTTTCCGGCTCAGCCGGCCATGAACCTTAGGAGGTTTCTGTTCCAGGTCACCGCCTTCCTGCAGATCTGTGCTCTCATGAAACACTTCCCATTCAATCCTTATATTTCCCTGAGAGCGGTTTAAAGGGAATACTTCTGCTCTTGCCTGCTGGCCCGGATTCAGGTAGATACTGTCAAGAGCCGTTTTTCCATCAAGCAGATAGTCACTGATCCCGGGAGATCGTTTTTCCGGCCACTTACCTGTCCAGTTATACTGCATGGAATCGATCACCTCAATCGGATCGCCATTTTCCATGAACATTCCGTACCAGGTGTGAGTCCTCTCCTGTTTTTGTCCCCACAAAAAGGCATACGATCCCAGGCATTTTTCTGCGTCGGAAGCAATGGCGGCCTGATAACGACTCTTATAGAGTTCTGCTTTCTCCGTCGATGTTTCTTCTATGGCAACATCCCATTCGGTGCGGGGAGATTCCCAGTGTCCGGTAGGCCCCCATTCCGCTACCGTATAGGCTTTATCCCAGCCATATTCTCGTATATTTTCGGGGAGTTCTACCAGGCTTCCGTACGTATTAACGGACAACAAATCCAGATCCCCGCACTTCTCTTTGATGTGGTTGACTTTTTCCTGATTTACACCTGCAAGCATCGTTGTAGTTAGATGGTGCGGATCTTCATCATGAATCATTTTCGAAACATCATTTACCGCATACCACACATTCGTATTTGTATAGCGTAAATCCAGTTCATTGCCGATTCCCCACATTAGCACAGCCGGATGATCTTTATATTTTAAAACCTCCTCGCGCATTCTTGACAGCTGGGTAGCAACAGCCTGCTTATCGTCGTAATCAAAACCGTGCCGCTCTCTTCCCATATTCAGTCCCAGACACACTGTAATTCCAAGACGGTGGGCTATGTCCAGCAGGTTCATTGTGTTCGGTCCCGTACTCCAGGTTCGAATTGAATTACCGCCGATGGATGCAAGCAGTTCGGGATTTTCACTCCCTCCGGCTCCGTTGATATAGTACGGTTCACCGCCTCTGTACATTTGAAATGAACCGTTTTCTTCCTTGATCTCTACAGGGATCGGGCCATTCACCCGCTTAGCCCAACGCTCCAGGGGAGATAACGGATTACGCAGCATAACTAAACTTCCTGCTGTATAAAGTGATGCTTTGAATAACCACTCTTTTCTATCCATAATAAAATAACTTGAGTTCAATTTAGGTGTACTAAAAAAGTATCATTTGTTTTGTATCCATGAAAGTAGTTTTGAGGCTGGGTTTTCTTTTGACAGTCAAAGACTATAGATCCAAATTAATATCTCGAACTATCATTAAGCTAATTGCAGGTGAGTAATTAAGTGTGTATTTTTATACACACTAAAATATTATCTAAAATTTTGCTTCAGTGCCCGACAAAAGTTTAACAGCATCCATTTTATGGGATAAATTCGGAATCGGTGT
>SLAU01000014.1 GCA_007126675.1 Balneolaceae bacterium | reverse complement strand
TTCTTTTCAAACCCGAGGATTAGATCTACGGTAGATTCAAGATCAGGATAACCCGCCGTGATAAATAGCGACATAATTTTTTTATCGCTGTCTCTTTTTTGATTGAAAACTGATTGTATGCGTGATGTTTTTGTTGTCATTGAATATTAATTATGCCTAAATGCGGGCAGTGTTATATTAAAGTTGAGGATTAAAAAGTCCCCTCTTGAGAGGGGATTTAGGGGTGTGTTCATCAGGATTGAAATTGAAAAATAGTCCCCCTTTGAAGGGGGAAAGCCACGCCTCGGCGTGGCAGGGGGATGACCGAAAGGGCTAAAAATTAATGAATAACTCTGTCCCATAACAACGCTCCGAGAATCATCCCCCCGATCAAAAGCTGAACGCTTTTGATTATGCCCCCTTCAAAGGGGGACTTTCTTCACCTCCAAACCACTCCGAAATCGTACCCATATCCTTATCACCGCGGCCTGAGCAGTTTACTACAACAATTTCATCGCGCTGCGTGAGCGGCATCAAAGTTTCCAGGTAGGCAAACGCGTGGGCAGTTTCAATGGCAGGGATAATTCCCTCCTTTTCCGAAATCAGTTTTACTGCTTCCATCGCTTCCTTATCGGTTACACCGTAATAGTGAACACGTTTTGTGTCGTGCAGGTACGAATGCTCAGGCCCAATTCCGGGATAATCGAGTCCGGCACTGATAGAGTGAGCCAGCTGGATCTGCCCTTCCTCGCTGTGAAGCAGATAGCTCATGGAGCCGTGCAGAATTCCCGGTGTACCAATTGTGAGCGTAGCCGCTGTCTTATCAGTGTCAGCGCCCAATCCGGCCGCTTCAATTCCGATCATCTTCACGTTTTCATCCTCAATAAATGGGTAGAAAAAACCTATGGCGTTGCTTCCACCCCCAACGCAGGCAATTAAATAATCAGGTAGTTTACCTTCTGCATGTTTGAGCTGATCTTTGGTCTCCTCCCCGATCACCCGGTGAAAATTCCGTGTCATCATCGGATACGGATGCGGCCCCACCACAGAGCCAATAATGTAGAAAGTATTCTCAACATTCGTTACCCAGTCGCGGATCGCCTCGTTTGTGGCATCTTTCAGCGTTTTTGAACCGCTCTCCACTGATCTCACTTCGGCTCCCATCAGCCGCATGCGGTCAACATTCAATTTCTGACGCTCCATATCCTCAGCGCCCATATACACCACGCACTCAAAACCGAACTTGGCACAGGCTGTAGCTGTTGCGACACCGTGCTGTCCTGCTCCGGTTTCAGCAATAATTCGGTTCTTGCCCATTTTACGCGCCAGCAAAAGCTGACCAATGGCATTATTGATTTTGTGAGCTCCGGTGTGGCAGAGGTCTTCACGTTTAAAATAGATTTTTGCCCGTCCATAGTGATCGGTGAGGCGGTTGGCATATGTCAACTTTGTGGGCCGTCCCACATACTCCCTAAGCAGATCGTGGTACTCTTTCTGAAACAGCGGATCATTTTCCGTTTCTGCATACGCCTCTTCAAGCTCTTCCAGTGCGGGAATCAAAATCTCAGGCACAAATTTGCCGCCATATTTACCGAAGTATCCTTTTTTATTTGGTGCTGTGTATTTCATGGTTTTTGTATTGAGTATCAAGTATCGAGTAGCAAGATTTGAGAGTAACTGATAAACCATCTCAATACTTGCTACTCAATACTGTTATCTAAGTATTTATAATTCCTGTTCCTCCCACAAATCCCTCATCACGTCGAAAAACTGTTCTACCTTGTCAAAATCCTTGAGACCGGGGGATTCTTCGAGGCCGCTGGAGAGATCTACAGCAGTTGGATGTACGGTTTCGATAGCATTTCGGACGTTGTCTGGATTTAGTCCGCCAGAGAGAAAAAACGGTTTCTCTTCACGGATATCAGTCAGAATGTTCCAGTCGAAGGTTTTGCCTGTTCCTCCCCAGAGGCCATCCGTTTTGGTATCAAAAAGAAAGTAATCGGTAACTTCACTATAAGGTTCCATTTCGGCTTTTAGTTCATCCGCTGTTTTACCTTCAGTGATGTGAAACGCTTTGATTACCGGTTTATCCACCAGTTCGCAATATTCCGGCGATTCATTGCCATGAAGCTGAACCAAATCGATTCCGGTTTGCCGCGCAATACTGTTCACATCATCCAGTGGCTGGTTTACGAATACGCCCACCTTCTGCGGGCCCTCAAGCCAGTTGATGACGGCACCTGCTTTAGCCGGATCCACATACCGGGGGCTGTCCGGGTAAAAAATAAAGCCCAGGTAATCGGCCAGTGCACCGGACGCAAACCGCGCATCCTCAAGTGTGGTTAGACCGCAAATTTTTACTTTGGTTCGGTTGTCAGGGTTTGCAAACATTTGATTTATTGTAATTTAGATTTAAATACTTGTGTTGAGGGTTAAAGTCCCCTCTTGAGAGGGGAAAAGTGAAAACAAAGTGGCGAAGCCAGCTTTGTTGAACGAGGGGTGTGTACCAGTTCGACTCAGAAACCGTTTAACACACCCCTAAATCCCCTCTCAAGAGGGGACTTTTGATTTTCCCTTTAGTAACTCAAACTCCTCCAAAAACTTTTTCAAAGATCCGCCCACATCCGGCTGACGCATAAAGTGCTCACCGATCAATGCCGAGTGAATTCCGTTTTCGTATAGCACAAACAAATCCTCAGGTTTGTGGATGCCGCTTTCTGAAACACGTATAACGTCATTCGGTACTTTCTGAAGCAGTTCTACACCGCGGTGCAGGTCTACTTCAAACGTTGATAAATTACGGTTATTCACACCAACTATTTCAATTTCCTTCCAATTGAGGCCACTGATTTCTTCTTCGTGGTAGCACTCCACAAGCGCCTGTACGCCAAATTCTTTTGTAGCTGCAAGCAGTTCCGAAAGCTGGCTTCCTTCACAAATCGTGGCTATCAGCAGCACGGCATCCGCCCCGAAAGCCCGCGCTTCTTTTACCTGATATGGATCCACCAAAAAATCTTTACGCAACAACGGTATTGGACTGATTTTGGATATTGACTCCAAATAGTTCAAAGACCCCTTAAAAAACGGTTCATCCGTCAATACAGATATTGCTGAAGCACCATTTTCTAAATAGGCTTCTGCAATGTTCAGCGGATCAAAATCTTCCCGGATAATTCCCTTTGAGGGAGAAGCTTTCTTGACCTCCGCAATCACTGATACAGAGCCTGCTTTATCCAGCGCCTTAGAAAATGATTTCCGTTCCCGCTCAAATTCTTCAAAAGATTCCAAATCCCTGAACGAAACCTTCCGCTTCCGTTTCGCGAGATCTTCTTTAGTCTGTTCGGTTATTTTTTTTAAGATATCAGGCATATTATGTTTTTAAGGTAAAACTCCCCTCCTTTTCAAGGAGGGGATTAAGGGGTGGTTGGGTAAAATTCACCAGTTTAATTCAAACTCATGTGCTGACCCTAAGTTCGAGAATAACCACCCCCGGCCCCTCCTTAAAAAGGAGGGGAGAATTCTTTGTAAAATTAAGTTGATACTAGTTACCACTGACCTTCCTCGATTCCTCCACAAACAGATCCAGCTTTTTCTCCGCCTCGCCACTGTCGAGACTTTTCGCTGCCAACTCTTTTGCCTTTTCAAGCGAATCGGCCGCACCTGCTGCACGGATTGCAAACGCAGCGTTCAGCTCTACAATATTACGCTGAGCCTCTGTGGAGCTTCCATCCATGATGCTTTGGATAATTCCGGCATTTATTTTTGCATCACCGCCTAACAATTCCTGAGGTTCCACCCATTTGTATCCAAGCGTTTTGGGGTCAAATGTAATTGCACCTTGTGATAAATGAGACTGCAGTTCATAGATTTCGCTTTGCGAAGATAAACTCACTTCGTCGAGTCCGTCATGGGCACTCACTGCAAAAGCACTTTCTGTTTCCAGATTTGCCAGAATCTGAATCATTTGAGCGGCTGCTTCTCTGCTGAAGGCTCCAATAAATTGGTTTTTGACCCCCGCAGGATTAAGCAGCGGACCCAGCATATTAAAAAATGTTCTGATTTTGAGCGCCTTCCGTGCCGGCATCACATATTTTAGAGCGGGATGAAAATTGGGTGCAAACATGAAAACCATTCCGGTTTCATTGAAAAGTGCTTCCGACTGACCTTTATCCAGGTTTGCCACGGCACCCAGCTCTTCTAGCACGTCAAAGCTTCCGCTTTTGCTTGATACCGATCGGTTACCGTGTTTCAAAACCGGTACCCCTGCCCCGGCAACAACAAACATGGCCGCCGTTGAGATGTTGAAGGTGCCAGATTTATCACCGCCGGTACCGCAAAGATCCACGGCACCTTTGGTATCCACTTCTACGGGAATTGCTGCATTACGCATCTCCTTCACAAAACCTGTTAGTTCCTGCGTGGTTTTGCCCTTCGAACGCATTCCCATTAAAAAGGCAGCGATCTCCTCACTCGAAACTGATCCTTCAAGTATCAGCTGCATCGCATGGGAGGCCTGCTCTTCTTGCAGGTTTTCACCAATAGAAATAATCTCTAAGTATTCTGTAAATGTTTGATTCACAATATCTTATTTAATATTTACTTCTTTTTGTTTCTGCATTAACCAGTTTCTCACAATTTTTGGCCCCTCAACTGTCAGAATACTCTCTGGATGAAACTGAATGCCCTCAATCGGGTACTCGCGGTGGCGAACTCCCATAATTACACCGTCTTTGGTGCGGGCTGATATTTCAAACTGATCTTCAGGAACCGATGCGGGGTCAAGTGCAAGAGAGTGATATCGTGTAGCAATAAATCCATCTTCAACATCTTTATAAACCGCTTTGCCGTCATGGTACACATCCGAAGTTTTACCGTGCATCAGGCTGGGTGCATGCACCACTTTGGCACCGAACACCTGTCCGATCGCCTGGTGACCGAGGCAAACTCCCAATACCGGAATTTCCGGTCCCAGCTTACGAATTACCTCTTCTGTTATCCCCGCATTCTCCGGCCTGCCCGGTCCCGGTGAGATCAGGATTTTCTCCGGGTTCAATTCACGAATTTCCTCCACGGTCATGTCGTCATTCCGGATTACTGAGTAATCCTCCGTCACCCCGGCCACAATGTGCACCAGGTTGTAGGTGAAGGAGTCGTAATTGTCGATTATTAGGATCATATCTTTTGAGTATCGGGTTTAAACTCCCCTCTTGAGAGGGCTCATTTTTTGTACGCGTTAGCGAAAAAGTGAAAACAAAGTTCCGCCGGCTGGCGGAGGCTTTGTTAAGCGAGGGGTGTGTTCATGAAGGGCATTAAGCCCAGAACTTACACACCCCTAAATCCCCTCTCAAGAGGGGACTTTTAAATATCATTTCAATTAATATTCAAAGCTACGAACTAACCCCGTCGCCTCACGTATTGGTTCCATAACCATTTCAGCCCGTTCGCGGGCTTTTTTTCCGCCTTCACGGAGTACATCGTGTACGTAATCGGGATCCTTTTCGAGTTCTTTTCGTTTTTCACGGGCTTCATCAAAGTAACCTTCAATCAGCCCCAGTAATTCCTTTTTTGCGTGGCCATAACCATACCCGCCGGCACGGTATTTTTCCGCAACTTCTTCCCGGGTTTCATCATCAGCAAAGAGTTTGATCAGCGCGAATACATTGCAGGTATCGGGATCTTTTGGATCCTCCAGTGCTGTAGAATCAGTTTGGATCGACATCACACGCTTTTTCAACGCTTTGCCCTCGGCGAATATGTTGATGGTGTTATCGTACGACTTACTCATCTTCCGCCCATCGATGCCCGGAACTGTGGCCACGCTTTTTACAATGTACTCCTCGGGAATAATCAGCAGCTCTTCATCATAAGCGCGGTTCAGTTTGCCGGCGAGGTCGCGGCATATTTCGATATTCTGTTTTTGATCCTCACCCACCGGCACCAGGTGCGAATGATAGATCAGGATATCGGCAGCCTGCAAAATTGGGTAAGTGAACAGTCCAATATTCGGTTTCAGTCCGCTCGCCACCTTGTCCTTATAAGCCACTCCCTTTTCCATCAGTGAAACCGGAGTGAGGCATCCGAGAATCCAAGCCAGCTCGGTGGTTTGCGGCACATCGCTCTGTGCAAAGAAGGTACACTTGTTAGGATCGAGCCCGAGCGCCAGGTAATCGAGCACCACATCCATGGTGTATTCTTCAAGCAGCTTGCCGTCGTTTACTGATGTTAGTGAATGGTAATTTGCCAGGAAGTAAAATGCATCACCCTCCTCCTGCATCCGGATATGCTGACGCATGGCCCCAAAGTAGTTGCCGATATGCAGCTTGCCCGATGGCTG
>SLAU01000293.1 GCA_007126675.1 Balneolaceae bacterium | reverse complement strand
CCTGTGTGGTCGCCTGAAACAGACGAAGAGCTTATGGCTCAGACCATTGACGTGATGGAGCGTCTGAATATTGTAGGTGTACTGAGCGGGAACGAGCCGGACCGCATCGCAGCCTGGATGGCGCAAGCGCCCAATCGCTTCATCCCGGGTTTTGTACTGCTGTTTAACGAAACGGGCGCCATTTTACCAACAGATTCCCTGCGCAGTCTTTACTCGAAAGGCCAGCTTTCCGTGTTGGGAGAAGTCGTCAACCAATATGCCGGGATTTCTCCGGACGATGAACGGATAGAACCCTACTGGGCGCTCGCCGAAGAGCTGGACATACCCGTTGGTATTCACGTCGGTACCGGACCGCCGGGTGCGATCTATCTCGGATTTAATGGCTACCGGGCCCGGCTCCACAGTCCGCTCACGATGGAGGAGGTGCTTGTACGACATCCCCGTCTGCGGGTCTATCTGGCACATGCAGGATACCCAATGCTTGATGATCTGCTTGCCGTTCTTTATGCACATCCACAGGTGTATGTGGACATTGGTGTTATTGTATATATACTGCCGCGAGCGGAGTTCTACCGGTACCTCAAAACCATTGTAGAAGCGGGTTACGGAAAACGGGTGATGTTCGGATCGGACCAGATGGTATGGCCGGGGGTAATCGAACGGGCGGTAGAAGTAATCGACCAAGCTCCCTTCCTGAACGAAGAGCAAAAGCGCGACATCTTCTACAACAACGCAGCAAGGTTTTTGCGGCTGAGTGATGCAGAGATTGCAAAACACCACAGCTATTGATGGATATGGAAATAGCAAAAACCTTTGTCTTCTCGTGGCTGAAACAGCGGTTCCTGTCAAATAATCCAAAATCTAAACTCCAACCTAAACAGGAGATTACATGAACAAGGTACTAACCATCATTCGCTGGATCTATGCAGCCTTCTTCTTTTTGATCGGGGCTCAGTCTTTATTGGTGATTGCAGGCATTTTACCGGCATCGGAGTTTCCCGGCAGCCCTGAGACGAAAGCATTTACGGAGGCCATCTTCGCAACAGGCTTTATCGGGCCAATCATGTCGATCACATATGTTGCTTCAGGAATGCTGATGCTATTCAATCGAACAGCGCCGCTGGGCATCGTACTGTTAGCTCCCTTTGTAGTGGTGATTCTTTTTACGCATTTAATGCTGAATGGTAGTCCGGTTTTTGGCATACTCCTGGCGGCTATACTGGGGCTGCTCGCCTGGCAATTTCGTGATGCGTATCAGCCCATGTGGAATTATGGGAATAGTTCTTTAAAAATTAATTAACCATGATCTTTAAACACATGAATAAAATCACAGCCTGTCTTTTTGTATTGATGATAGTGTCGCCATTATATGCCCAGGATCGGCAGCCCATCATCGATATGCACCTGCATGCCTACCCGGTTGGACACTTCTGGCCGGCGGGCGCGCCGAATCCGGCAACAGGCGTCCCATCACCCGAAACCGATGAAGAGTTGTTCCGGCAAACCCAGGAGGCGATGGAACGGCACAACATCGTGCTGGCTGTAACCAGCGGTTATCCGTATGATGTGGTGCTTGATTGGACAAAAAAGAGCCCTGAACGCATTATTCCGTCGCCGTATGTAGGCGGCAGCAGAGGCTTCTGGCCGGATATTGATTTCCTCCGTCAATACCATCAGAACGGAGAACTGGGGGCAATTGGTGAACTTGGCCTGCAATACCAGGGGCTAACCCTGAGCAGTCCTGAGGCCGAGCCGTACCTTGCTCTTGCCGAAGAGCTGGATGTTCCACTGGGTGTACATGTTGGGCCAAGTCCGCCGGGGGCTACGTACGATTGCTGTCCAGATTTTCGTGCCGCCCACGCAAATCCGCTGCTGATTGAGGAGGCTCTCGCCAGGCATCCCGATCTTCGGGTTTATATCATGCATGCCGGCTATCCTTTTATTGATGAAACCATCGCATTGCTGCACGCTCACCCGCAGGTATATGCGGACCTGGCAGTAATCAATTGGGTGATTCCGCGCGATGAATTTCACTACTACCTGAAGCGTCTCGTACAGGCCGGATTCCATGAACGCCTGATGTATGGATCCGACCAGATGTTTTGGCCGGAAACCATTGAGACGGGAATCGAGAGCATTAAAACAGCGGATTTTCTGACTATAGAACAGAAACGAGACATCTTTTACAACAACGCTGCGCGGTTTCTGCGATTGAGTGAGAAAGAGATTGCCCGGCATCACATCGAAAAATAACATTATCTATCAAACCAAAACTTAATAAGGCCATGAAATTCAAATTGTTGATCAGCATTAAAGCAGGATGGATTCTTGCCATTATAGCGGGCTCACTATCCACAATTCATGGGCAAGATACCGACAGCATCACAAACATAAATGAACCCGAAACCATCTACCTCCAAACCATCCGCGATGATTTCATCGACCACCGGGAAAACATCTCCCTGGTTCATGATATCGGGATGAACATCGTTCAGCGCATCGATTCCCTTTTTACCGAACAGCGGGCGGATACGGCCGATACGGATCTGATCAGGGGAATTATGGTTACACGCGGATACGACCGCACTATCCTGGCTTACAGGGATATTCTGAATGGGGATTACATCTCTGATCCTGAACTGAAGCTGATAATTGCCCGGCACGCGGCGTTATTCGAAGGATATGCCGACGTAAAACGGGAGTGGGACAACCAGTGGGATGTCACCGCCCGTCCGTATATCTATAAGCACGGATTGTTCAGCCATCCGCCCATCAGTAAAACCGCCGATCCGCCAAAAAGCTATACCCTGTATCGCGATCCGGAGTTCAGAACGATTCTGTGGGACCGGCGGATGTTTGCATATGATGTGACTTTTATCACCCCGGCGCTGCTGGAATCGATTGATGAGGTTATAAAAAGAATCGAAAAAATAATGACAGATTAACCAAAAAAAGATGTATTGATGAATGGGATACTGCCTTTAACAATTCGAAACTGGTATTAATCGAGAAGGCTGGACATTATCCTCAAGTTGAGCGGCCGGAGGTTTATTTCAAAACGGTGACTGAATTCCTAAATGATGAATAAGAAAACATAAACAGCAAACCAGTCCTCATGCCAATTGATATTGTCATAAATCAAACGTAATTATAAGATGTAAACTGAAATGTGAATGACAGTAATTCATCATGGATAACGGAAAGATCGATCTGCAATATCTGGAACTGCTTTCGCAGCAGTATCCGACGATCAGTGCGGCATCAACAGAAATCATCAACCTGAGCGCAATCATGCAGCTCCCAAAAGGTACCGAGCATTTTGTGTCGGATATCCACGGAGAATATGAGGCGTTTATTCATGTGCTGCGTAACGGGTCGGGATCAATCAAGAGAAGGATTGATGAGGTGTTTGATTCCAGACTCAGCGAACAGGAGAAGCGGAATCTTGCCACCACAATCTATTATCCGGAACAGAAAATACCGCTGATGATGAAAGAGGTGGACGACCGTGCAGAATGGTGCCGGCAAACGCTATTTCAGCTCATCAGGCTATGCCGTATCTACTCATCCAAGTATACCCGGAGCCGGGTCCGGAAAACCCTGCCCAAAGATTTTAATTATATCATCGAAGAGTTGCTGCATGAACAGGAGGGAATCAGAAACCGGCAGGATTATTTTAACTCCATCATCCGGTCGATCATCGAAACAGGAAGGGCAGAGGCGTTCATGACTGAGCTTGCACGGCTGATTCAGCGGCTTACCATCGCGCGGCTCCATGTAATCGGGGATGTTTATGACCGCGGCCCCGGTGCGCACATCATTATGGACAAGCTGATGGAACACCATGCTGTGGATTTCCAATGGGGCAATCACGACATCGTGTGGATGGGTGCCGCTGCCGGAAGTGAAGCATGCATGGCCAACGTGATCCGCGTATCGCTGCGCTATTCCAACATGGAAACGCTTGAAAACGGATATGCCATTTCGATGCTGCCACTGGTATCGCTCGCAGTTAATGTGTATGGAGATGATCCATGTACACAGTTCCGCCCTAAGGATGCCGGGGATGAATTCAGTGAAAACGAGAAGCTTCTCATGGCCCGGATGCATAAAGCGATCACAATCATTCAGCTCAAACTCGAGGGGCAGGTTATTAAAAGACGCTCGCAGTTCCAAATGGATGACCGGCTGCTTCTGGATAAGATCGATTTTGAGAAGGGGGCAGTCAGAATCGGAGAAAAAGAGTATGCTCTGAACGATACACATTTTCCCACCATCGATCCGGATGATCCGTACAAGTTGTCGGACCATGAAAAGTCGGTGATGGATAAAATCGGTCTTTCGTTCGCCAACAGCGAGCGGCTTCAAAATCATGTACGGTTTCTCTTTTCAAAAGGCAGTATGTATCTCACTTACAACAATAACCTGCTTTACCATGGCTGTATACCGATGACGCCGGAAGGCAAACTGCGCCACTTTAAACGTGATGGAAAAAAACACAGCCCAAGAGAGTTTATGGACCGCCTGGAGCGGCTTGCGCGACAAGGCTATTTTGCCAACGATGATCCGGAGAAGAAGCAGTACGGACAGGATTCGATGTGGTATCTCTGGAGCGGGTCACAGTCACCGCTGTTCGGTAAGGAAAAGATGGCCACATTTGAGCGCTATTTTATTGATGATCCGGAAACGCACACCGAAGAGATGAATTCCTATTATGATTTCAGGACAAAGCAGAATGTGGCAGGGGAAATTCTGCGCGAATTCGGCCTTGATCCGGAGATTGGCCATATCATAAACGGGCATGTACCTGTAAAGGTGAAGAAAGGGGAGAGCCCCGTAAAAGCCGGAGGCAAGCTGATTGTGATAGACGGCGGATTTGCAAAAGCCTACCAGGAAAAAACCGGGATTGCCGGATACACGCTGATATTCAATTCTTACGGACTGTTACTGGCGGCCCACCAGCCGTTTGAGTCAACACGAGAAGCGATCCGGTCAGAAGAGGATATCCACTCCACAACCAAAATCCTTGAGCAAAACACAGAACGTATCCGCGTGCGCGACACCGACGATGGCAAAGAGATCCAAAAACGAATCGACGACCTCACAAAGCTGCTGGAAGCCTACCGTTCGGGGTTGATTAAGGAGTTGTGAGTTTGTGAGAAGGAAAGTGCCCACCTTCGTTTAAACTTCAGAGGGCAGCCCTCCTTCATAAAAATTTCGGAGGGTATTGGGATATAGATTAGATTTTTAACATATATCGGTATTCCATTTACAATTGTATCATCTTTTGCGATAATAAGGGCTTACGTTAAAACAGGACAGGCCGAAAGAAAGAATTGAGTACCCCATGCCGGATCGAATTATACTGATCGAGTGCCCTGATGAGAAAGGGCTGATCTACAAAATCACCAAAGTGATCTACAAACATAACCTGAATGTGACGGCGAACCAGGAGTTTGTGGATCAGTACTCCAACACGTTTTTTATGCGCACCATGGTGGAAGGGAACGGGTGGAGTGATGAAATTGAATCGGAATTGAACAGCGTGCTGCCCGATGAAGCCACTGTACGGATTGCAATTCTGCGTAAAAATCCCTTGGTGATTCTGGCCACCAAAGAGCCGCACTGCCTGGGAGAGATCCTGCTCAAAAACCGGTATGGCGAGCTGGAATCGGATGTCAGGGCGGTAGTAAGCAACCACGATCATTTACGGCCGTTGGCAGAATCGTTTGAGATTCCTTTTCATCATGTGCCGGTTGGCAATCTGTCGCGCGAGGAGCATGAGGAGAAAGTGCTGGAAGCGATTGAACCATACGACCCGGAGTACCTGGTGCTTGCAAAATATATGCGCATTTTCACTCCCGGCTTTGTGAAGCAGTTTCCGAACCGCATCATCAATATTCATCATTCATTTCTGCCGGCGTTTATCGGTGCATCACCCTACAAGCAGGCATACGATCGCGGGGTGAAAATTATCGGCGCAACGGCGCACTTCGTGACCGAAGATCTGGATGAAGGGCCGATTATCGCTCAGGATGTGATGTCCGTAAATCACACCTATACCGCCGAGGGAATGGCGCAGGCGGGCCAGGATATTGAAAAGCAGGTGCTTACCCGTGCACTGAAACTGGTTTTAGAAGAACGCGTTTTTCTCTATCGCCACAAGACGATTTTGTTTGAGTAGAAAATTAAGGTTCCGGATGCACGGAACATTTTAATATTTTCGATTTGCCTCTCATCAATCCGCAAAAGCAGTGTTCAGACAAGGGAAATCTGTCAACCCCTAATCATCCTGTTTCAGCCGCTTTCCGTAATCT
>SLAU01000137.1 GCA_007126675.1 Balneolaceae bacterium | reverse complement strand
AGTCTTCCGGCATCGTGATTTCTGAAGGAGGTGTTTGGTTTTACTGCGGTGTATGTCCCATGGGGATCACTTTGTGACGATGCTTGTAAAAAACATACCAGTGAGAAGTTTTTAAAATCTCAGTGAGTTATGGACCATTGTAGCTCTCCCCTTGAGCCTGCCTGTCCGCCTCAGGCGGATTCGGAAGGCAGGGGGAGTACCCACGTGCGCTTTTCACGTGGGGGTGGGGTGTCATATCGCATAGCCGGAGGAAAACCCCACCTGAAGAAATTCAAGCCGGCGACTTTCCACAAAGTGGTGCCTTTGGCATCGTACTTTTGAGCCCGTCCGTCCCCCGACTGATCGTTCAAAAGTACAAGAGAGAAATGCAGTAAAAAATTAGCTACGAGCTATCAATCTTAATTCATAGCTTTAAACAAATGTCACATTACTTTTGTCTTGATCCGTCGGGAGCCGGACTGGTACAAAAGTAATCAAAAGATCAAGCCTGCCTGCGCTGAAGCTTCGGAAGGCAGGGCTGCTGATTCGCTCCGGCTACATCGCGGGGTTCTCCTTCGACAGATAAATCAATGGTCCATCTCTTGTTTCCCAAGCGAACCATTCTCACCGGTATGATTTATCAAAACGTCTCAGTCGCCCCGCTCTGCTTACCGCCTCCACGAATCAGAGGCCGGTTAACTCCTATGTAAAACTTTGAGTTTTGATAAGGAAAAATAACTGCCGGCAGAGGTTTTTCTGCAACTGTAATAAAGCTGCAACCACACTTGTACATATATCGGTTATGATTATATTATTTTTTGAAAACAGTCTGAAATGATGTGTGATTTTGTGTTGTATTCAGATCTTTTAAACCACGATTTACATAACGTTAACTAACCTTATTGAGGATATTATTATGAAAAAACTGGGCACATTTTTTGGAAATCTGCTTGTAAGCATCGTGTCATTTTTAGTGATGCTGCTACTTGCCATTATCACCTATTTTATCATTGTTTTTGTAGTAGCTGCCGGTGCAGGATTTGCAGGTGTTGAGCCGTCAGCAGATTTTCTTGTTCTTTCAGCCACGCTCATTGTTGTAGCGGCAATCATTGCCGGCGGTATCTCCCCTATGGCATTTTTGACAAATATTAATGTTGAAAACAGAGACTGATAAATTAAAAGCTGCCGGCATCACCCCGGCAGCTTTTAATCATTAATACTAAATCTTTTGTCAGAATTCATGTATTGCGTTTAAGTTAAGACTTCACATAACTCAAATTCTGTCAAACAAATCCGATTCTGTCGGTATTTTTCGAAATTCTTCGGAATAATCGGAAAGTTTTTGGTTTTTCAGATCCAGCAGATAACTCAAGTCTGCCGCGCGGTAACAAATTTGCCCTACAAGTTTTTCGATGTCGGTTTCTTTTTTAAGCCCTTCACTCAGCGCATAACGTATGGAATGTCGCACTGCCCGTCGAAAAGATTCGGCCGGTGTGGGTGCATCTATGATATCTTTAGCCCTGTAATAGGACCGCCGGAGTATTTCAGCGTTTTCCGGATCCACGTTAAGGGCTTTGGATAATCGCCTGAGAGACCATTTTTCATTATCAGCTTTTTCAAGAATATCGATATCCTTAGGCATGAGGCGCGTAAATCTTTCTGCTCCTATCTCAACTTTATCAGCGTATTTGTTAAAGCTATAATTAAACGTTTCGGCAGCGAGTAGAAATCTTCGGTTCATAGTTTCCCCGGTAGTTACTATTCAGTGTAGTGTTGCGCAACAATATAAATGATCATCCAACACAAATACACAAAATTATTTGCCTGAGCTCTATAGGTTTATATGATAGTGGACAAATAAAAGTGTATGATAATCCATCGGATAATTCGCAGCAGAACTTTTGAGGCCACTAAAACACGAAAACACTAAAAATTTATATGGCCATCAAAACTAATTTGATCTCACAACCCTTCGTGAATCTTCGTGACCTCGTGCCTTGGTGGTAAGAGGTTCGAGCTACTTCCTTGATATTAGCATTATATCAAACCCTCAAATGAAACCGCATTACGATGGGATACCACGAGGGCTCAAAGACGCGAAGTACATGAAGAGAATTGATTTGCTAATGATTGATTTTGAAGTGAGATTAATCATAGAGCAGCCTTCAGTACATTTTGTGGTTTCGTGGTTTCGTGGCGATACAATTAAAGCCACTAAAACACAAAAACACTAATGGGTTTTATTGAAGCCGGTATATTTTCAAATCAGTGCTATTTCCAACATTCCGTGAACTCCGTGGCAAAAAAAAAGCCGAATTCAAACTAAACGTTTAAAATTATTCTCCAGACTCAAAATCGATAAGACGCCGTAAATGAGAAACCGCGCAGCCGGGAGGTGATCCAATCATCACCGCTCATGTATGGAGTTGCTGACTGTTTTGCTCCAAGTTCAATGTTTATCGGAAAGAGATCAGAATCAAAACTGTAGCCAATGGCTGCATTGACGAATAGAATTGTACTGTTAGACTGCTCTGGCAAATCATAATCATCTTCAAATAACAACTCAACAAATTCTCCAGATTCATTTACATAAACGGATGTTATCGTACCGTTTGAATGGGCAACTTTGTAAGACAGTTCAGGCCCGGCAGTGATATAAAAGGATTTGTTGCCTAACGGACGAAAAGTCAAATTCAGTGGCAAGCCAACATACGTGGTTCCCACCGTGCCGTCCATCGATGATTCAATTAAATCTCCGGTTGGCTCCCCGTTCGCATCGGTTACAGGATTTCTCAGTATATCTAAACTATAACGATTGAAAAACAGTGTTGCTCCCGTATTAATTGAAAAGAGCGGAGACAATTCAAACCCATATAACATGTGAAACTGATAACCGGGAGAACGTGCCCAGATATCATTCAGCGGATCACCATTGCTCTCAAAATATTTGCCTCCATAGTTTACGGATGCGCCTATTTGAAGTCCGTCATCAAAATTATGATTTACCTGTGCTCTACCCTCAGATAACCCGAAGATTAAAATGAGAGAAAGCAAAATAGAGTATCGAATAGTGTTTTTATGATTCATAATTGTACAATAATCTGTTGGCACAATATTGTGGAGTTTACTTAGAGTTACAACATTTTTGTGTTTTCGTGATTTCGTGGCAAAACCATTAAGGCCACTAAAAACACAAAAACACTAAAGAAATTATACAGCGATTAATCTTATTTGATATCAAGACCCTTCGTGAATCTTCGTGCCCTCGTGTCTTTGTGGTAAAATGTTCGAGCTTTTTCCCTTATTATAGCTTTGTATCAAAACCTCAAATGAAACCGCATTTCGATGGTAAACCACGAGGGCTCAAAGACGCGAAGTACACGAAGAGAAATGGTTTGCTAAAGATTTAGTTTGAAGGCAGATTTAAAGAATGAGCACCAATTCCAACATTCCGTGAACTCCGTGTTATCCGTGGCGAAACCGTAAAGGCCACTAAAGCACAAAAACACTAAAAATTTATATGGCGATTAAACTAATTGTGATCTCACAACCCTTCGTGAATCTTCGTGTCCTCGTGACTTGGTGGTAAAATGTTCGAGCTTCTTCCCTGATATTAGCATTATATCAATAACTCAAATGAAACCGGATTCCGATGGGATACCACGAAGACTCAAAGTCGCGAAGTACACGAAGAGAAATACTTTGCTTATGATTGGTTTTGAAGTGAGATCAATTAAAAGAGCACCATTCCCAACTTTCCGTGTTTTCCGTGTCCTCCGTGGCAAAACCGTATGGGCATTATAAAAAAATCAACCACCACCCTCCCCTTTCATCCTCGCCTCATGTATCTCCTTAACTTTATGTGATGCAAATTCAGACCGGGCGGAGGAATCGAGCGGACGGTTTTGTGATTTACACCAGGAGGAAAGCTCATCAAGGTCTACATCGACTTTATAGACGGTCATCCCATGTCTTTTTAATTCCCTGATTTTTTTCTCAGCTGCTGCTTTCCATATTTCGTACGAATCATCAAATACTTCGGAATCATCACTAATTTGTTTGGCTATCTCCCACTGGGTGGGCCGCCACCAGATGATGCCTGTTACGGGCAGATTGCTCATGATTAACCGGGTTTGGTTTATTAAAATTGTAGTGCTTGGCTTTATCTGAATCCTGATTGTAAAGCCTGAAGGTAAAGTCTGAAAAATTATGGGAGTGTCCTAATTTACCCACTTCCAAACTTCAATATTTCTTTTTAACGGGAGCGAGTAAAAGATAAAATATGAATGCAAACCAGGAGATGAACAGAACTGCAAGGATCCACGCCAGTTTTTCGCTTCCTGTTGTTTTTTTCGATGAGAGTATTACCACTAATGGTACAAACCAAATTAAGCCAACGATGGTCAAAATGATTAGTATTGCAATGGCTGAACCGTCCATATTTTGTGTTATTTATTTGTCATGTTTTGTGGTTTGACACTTTCAAAAAGCTGACGCTTCAAAAAATAGAAACTTTTGTTACTTCACCATCTTTAACATGAATAAAATGCATAAAGCCCAGTTTATATTTACCTGTAGGAGCTTTTTTACCATTTTTAAGCACTTTTACACCCTGAATCGGGAAATGATCTTTGTAGGGCAGTCTAGCCTCAATTCGCCCTTTATCTGTTTCAAATGGTACTAAAATGCCAGACGATATTTCTTGCTTGTTTTCTTTTGTTTTTGATTTGGATACATTTTGAATGTATCTATTTACTAAATAATTGTTAACCCTCTCTATAGTGTTAATTACTTCACCAATTTTGTTTTCATTAATCAAAAAAGCATACTCATTCTTACTATCTACTTTCAGTGCAAGAATATTTTTATCGAAAAAGCCCAGATTAAATAAATAGCTGTCTTGATTATTTTCTATTAGTAATGAATTATTACCGAGATACTCCCAATTTGCTTTCGTAACCCGGCCATTATTTGAAATTAAGAGTTGTTTATTCTCTCGAAAAATATAGACCATTCTTCGATCACTTTCTTCATCTAAAACATTCCAATGGTTGTTCATTAACAATGCCATATTGTCGAGTTTCTCTGAGTATCTTTTTACCCTGGGAATAATATTTGAAAGATAGGTTTTCATCTAAACTAACCAGAATATGTTTTCGGAAATAGCAAAATTTAAATTGAGTCAGAATTCTAAATTATTTTTAGTTGAGTAATTACAACATATAATTTTCCAAATCACTTTATTAAATCCCCCAAACAAAAACAGCCCACCGGATTTCGTCCCGGTGAGCTGTAAACTTGACTAGTCATACAATCCTGCCGGTATTCCCTGTGCGGTGTGTGTACATCGCACAGGTCCGGTGATTGCTAAATCAGGAGCATCCTGTCGTTGAGCCGCAGGTAATGCATTTTTGGCATGTACCGTTACGGATCATCGTCATGCTCCCGCACTCGGGGCACGAGTCGCCTGTATAACCCAGCTGCTTTGCACGATCGTAATCGCTGTCAGCTGAGCTTTCAGTTTCTTCTGTTACTTTTACAGCTACGGCTGCTTTCACTTTCGCGGCCGGTTCAGCCTCCGGCTTACTCTTTTTTACTTTCTGCTGATCTCTCGCACTTACCTCATCAGCCAGGTCCTGCTCCTCCGACGGACGAAGCTTTCTCAATAAAATATCTTCAGGCGGAACGTGCGCCAGGTCGTCACGGCCCAGGTAGGTAACCGCCAGCTCACGGAATATGTAATCGATCACCGAGGTGCTCATCTTCACGTGCGGACTGCCGTTAACCATACCGCTCGGCTCAAACTTGGTGAACACAAACGCATCCACAAACTCCTCGAGCGGTACACCGTGCTGCAGGCCAAGAGATATCGCGATCGCAAAGCAGTTCATCAGGCTGCGGAACGCGGCGCCTTCGCGGTGCATATCCACAAAAATCTCGCCCAGCTGACCGTTATCGTACTCACCGGTGCGCAGGTACACGCTTTGCCCGCCGATCTTCACTTTCTGCGTATAGCCGCTTCTGCGATACGGCAGCCTCTGGCGCCGTGCCACATACTTATGAATAATCTTCTCAGCAACCTCTTCTATGGCTGCATGTTGATTAGCAGCTGCTGCCGGCTCATCCTCTTCATCCTCCAGCTCTTCCAGTACATCACTCATCGAGTTCAGCGGCTGGCTCAGCTTGGAACCGTCGCGATACAGTGCATTGGCTTTCAGCATCTTTTCCCACGAATCCATGTAGGCATCCTTAATATCTTCGATCGTAGCCTCGTTGGGCAGGTTGATCGTCTTGGAGATCGCACCGGAAATAAACGGCTGTGCCGCCGCCATCATGTTGATGT
>SLAU01000304.1 GCA_007126675.1 Balneolaceae bacterium | reverse complement strand
TTAACCATTTCGGGCAAGGGAAGAGCGATGATCAGCGAGCCTGGCAGCAGCGAACGTGTAACGATCGATTATTACTCAGACCGCGAGAACAGTCTTTTAATTGTACGCACAAGTGTAGGGATTGAAGCCGCCAACATACTTGCCGGACCCGATTCACTGCTGATTTTCAACAAAGTGGACAATATTGCTGAGATCATTCCGGTTACAGGAAATAACCTGACCGGTGTAGGATCAATAGCATCTTTAAATCTGACAAACCTGTTCAACTTTACATTTACTGCTGATGACATTTTGAGGATTTTTGATGATGCTGATGAATACGTGGTATTGCTACAATCTGATGCTCTCGTTCGGGTTTCTAAACAGACTGGCCGGGTTCTGGAAGTCCGGCAGCCTGAGTTTTCTCAAAACGCAGCATACAGCCTGATCGAGTATGAAGGATATGCAGAAATTGAAGACTTCCAACTTCCAAGAAAAATTACCATTTTTAGTGCTGACGGTAATTCACGGGCTGTATTCCTGGTTCAGCAGCTTGAGGTTAACAAAGAATTGCCGCCGCTTAAATTAGAAATTCCGGACAGCGTTCCCATTTATCGATAATGACTGCAAAACCGTTACTCATATTACCCTTATTATTTCTGTTTCTGGTTACACCTTTATTTGCACAGAGCAGCATCGATGAGCGCAGAAATATTCTATTGCAGCGCCAGTCAGATACACGCAGCCAGATCGAAAATCTTGAAAGGCAAATCGCAAATTATCGCGAAAGGGTCGATTATGCCGCTGAGCGGGAAGATCAGATGTACCGGCAGTACGAAGAATTAACCCGAATGATCACATTGCAGGAAGAAAAGCTTCGGCAAATGCGCAATGAACAGCGGGATATCCGCCGGGAAATTACACTCGTTGAAGAAAATATTATCCGGCTTGAAAACAGGCTGGATGACCTGATCGAAGAGTATAAGTCTACTCTTACCTACGTTTATAAGTACGGACGAACCAACGATCTTGCACTTCTGCTATCCTCAACTTCGATCAACCAGTTATTGGTACGCTCATATTACCTGAGCCGTTTTGATTCACATCGCAGGGCGCAGGCTGATGAAATCAGAGAAACTCAGCAGAATTTGCGTGAAGAAAAAATTGAACTGGAAGAAGCCCAAGAGCGAAATACCGAGGCATTGGCATCCATTCAGCGCGAGGCCGGTGAACTTGACAGACGTGAGAAACAGCTTGAAGAAAACATCGAATTACTGCGCAGAGATCGCAGAAATTTTGAAGATCAGCTCACGAGATTTGAAAACCAGCGCAATGAGCTGAATGAAGCTCTTGACGAATTGATGGCTGAAGAAAAATTTCTGAGGGAGGCTGAAGAAGAGCGTCAGCGCAGGCTGGCACAGGCTAAATTAATTGAAGATGAAGAGGAAAGGCGCGCAGCCATTGCACGATATTCCACACCTATTTTGCGGGAGAGCCGGGTATCAGATGAAGAGCTTTCCGCTTTTAGTGATAATTTTGCATCACAACGCGGTCAGCTTCCCTGGCCGGTTGACGACGGAGTAATTACCGAACGATTCGGGGAAAGAGTCCATCCTGTGTTTGGTACCCGTACCAACAATCCCGGTGTAAATATAGCCGCCTCACCCAACTCATCCGTACGTGTTGTTAATGACGGATATGTGTATGATATCCGAACGATTCAGGGGTTTGGTGATGTAATACTGGTAAATCACGGTTCGTATAACACAGCGTACGGTAACCTGAGCAGCATTTATGTGCGCAGAAACCAGGTGTTACAAAAAGGAGATGTGGTCGGACTATCCGGTGATAACGATTCGCCGCAGGGAGAAGTCCTCTTTTTCCTTATCAGAGACGGCAGTCAAAACGTAGATCCGGAACTCTGGCTGCAAAGGCCGCTTCCTTAGTTTTGGAGTATCAGGTATCGAGTAGCGAGTATTCAGACAAGCTATTGTCGCACTTCTCACCACCAAGTACTCAATACTTGATACTTGATACTCACTACTCCTATTCATCATTTCATATTCACAAACTGCAGCGGCACGTCAAACTTTTTTGATTTTAGTACCCGGATCACTTCCTGCAGGTCATCAATTTTTTTGCCGGTTACTCTTACCTGATCATCCTGTATTGCGGGCTGAACTTTCAGTTTCAGGTTCTTGATCTCTTTCACAATTTTCTTCGCAGTTTCACGGCTGATACCCTCTTTAATTGTGGCAGTCGTTTTCACATGGCCTTGCGAGGTTCCTTCTTCAGGGCCAAAATCGAGCACTTTTGGATCCACTCCCCGCTTTATAAAATGCTTAACCAGCATATCTTTTACCGCTTTTAGTTTCATGCTTTCCGCGGCAACAATGTTAATCTTATTCTCTTTCTTCAGAAACTCAACTTCGGTATGGAGTCCCCTAAAATCATAACGGGTGGATACCTCCTTTAAAACGTTGTTTACTGCATTATCCACTTCTTGCGCGTCCATTTCATTTACAATATCAAAAGATGCCATCAGCCTGTTTATTTAGTATTAATGTGAGTTCTGAATATGAATTTGTAAAAAAAGTCTGAAATCGTCCAAATAGGGCGTGAAACAGCAAAACTTTGTAGATATCGTCATACCGGACCCTGATCCGGTATTTCCTATCTTTATCAACGGCTGGAGATCCCGCATCAAGCCTACCCACTGAAGCCTTGGCAGAGGCGGGTGCGGGATGACACCCTATTTAGTCATCATAACCTTTAAGCAAGCCTCTGCTGACGCTTCGGCAAGACAGGTTGTTAACTACAACGATTTATACCGTACCCACGTTGGTTAAAAATTTATACCTGAAAATAAGAATATCCACAGTATGAAATGAACACGATTATCTCAACCGAACTCTCAATCCGCCCATAATCCACCTTCCGGGCATGGGTGCGCCGAGTATTTCCTGGTAACTGGTGTCGGTTACATTCAGTACCTGCAGATAAACGGTACCGGGTACAAAATCAGGTGCATATTCAACATTCAGATTTGATACAAAATATCCTGAAGGCACTTCACCTCCTATATCTTCTTCAAGTTCTGCATTTCGAACCCGGTAAGAGGAACTTGAGTTGATCATAAATCTTGAGGTACTCAGTCTTACTCCGGCTGTTACCTGGTGTGACGGATGATTTGCTATGTATTTTGATACCTCTCCCTCAAAACCGCTGGTATGAATGTACGTATAGCTGCCGTCAAGCCTTACACTTCTGTTATTGCCAAACGGCACAGTGTGTGATGCCAGCAGTTCAACACCTGCTGTTTCGGTTTCTGAAATATTTCGAGCATAAAAATACTCTTCATCCGGCAGAAGATTATCAGCAGTTGTGATATCGTTTGAATTGGTAAGCACATAATCGATCAGGTTTTCTGAACTTCTGTAAAAAACCGTTGATGAAAGCAAGGTGTTCTGAGAAATTTGCCAGTCAAAACCTGCATCAGCCGACCAGGAGTTTTCCGGCTCCAGATCAGGGTTTCCGATATTTCTTCTTGGAGCCAAATCAGGAATTTGTGATGATACATAGCGCTCAGTATAGTCCCCGATACGGATAGCGCGTCCCACTGAACTGCGCAGTGTTAACCGCCCCATTCTGTATGATGAACTGATTTGCGGTAACAGTTCGGTATTTCCGAGCTGATCAAACTGAAGTCGCGAACTTGCAGTTACATAAAACCCATCGCCATATTTTGTGTGTGTAATCAGGTAAATGCCCCCAAGTTTATCACTGTGATCACCGCGATCGGTACTTTCAATCTGCATGCCGGTAAACGATCCGCCAATCATCACGTTTGAAGATGAAATTCCAAAGGATTCAACTCTGCCCGTATTAAACTGGTGTGAAATATTCAGAAATAACTGGTCAGTAGTATGCTGATTTACCGGAGTACCGATCCGGGAGTTAAAATCAAAAGTATCATCCACCCGGCGCAGGGAAGCATTCAGTTCCGTTCTGTTGTATCCGGTATCCCTGGTTAGTGCCGATAAAATCCACCGGCTTTGAATTTGTTCGGTTGACTCATCAAATTCGTTCCGTGTATAAAAATAGCGCGCACTGAAATCACGGTCATCAATACCGGCCCGCGTATACCACGACCAGTTATTCGACATTCTGACAGACAGCGAGGCGTTTGCATTGGCAAGGTTGAAATAGTTGTCGTATTCCTCCTGATCTGATACACCCTGCTCAAAACCGGGATTTGGCAGCGTTTCGCCATCAGACCGAACACCACGCGCCGATAATCCGGCACGCCATCTGCTTCCCTGAAACTCAGTGTAAACTTCACCCATCTGCAAATTGTTTTGTCCGCCGGCAACATCAGCATTAAAATGGCTGATCCGGCCATCACCTCTCTGTATCTCCCTCTCCATATACATTTTCGTTTTTATATGAACAACGCCGCCAACGGCATCTGCTCCAAAGGATGCACTTGCCGGACCCCGAATAATTTCAATCTGCCCGATTTCGGAGAGCGATACCGGAATATTGGTATTAAAATGAGCAGTGAGCGGATCATTCATCGGAACATTATCAAGCATAAACAGAACCTGATTATATGTACTTCCGCGAATCCCTACATCAGCCTGAACTCCGAAACCCTGACGTGAATTGATATTGACTCCGGGCAGAGTACGAATCAGTTCATCGACTGAGGTTACCGGCATCTGTTCAATATCATGAACAGTAAACACAGTTACATTTTTACCGCTCTCTGAAATATCCGTACCGATACGGGAAGCCGTTACTTCTATCCTGTCTAATTCAATACTGATTTGGGCTTCAGCTTTTGAAATAAAAAAAAGCAACAGAGCAAGAACGGTAAAAATAAACTTCATAGGTAATAGGATTGGGTCCAATAAGTGAGTCGATTAACAAATTAATTGGAAAGAAGGTAAGATGATTTGAATCAAGATTTGGAATGAAATGCCATTTTTCTTCACTACGGTTCACCTTTGATTCTGGTTTTGATTCATTAGTATAGCTTATAGTTTACTCATAGCTGCATGGAGTGCCGTCAGGCACGGCCAATATTATAACCCGGTGATTTATCTCCGGGAAAAAAGCACTCGCCCAAGAAGAAACCATCTGGCTCGCAGGTACAAGTGCAACTATACACTATCCGATGGTTAGTAGGCAAAACTCGATCAACGCCTCCACTGAGCACCCAAATGGATCGTACCTACGGTACTTTTGCATCGGCGGTTGTGTCCAACCCCGGAGATAAATCACCGGGTTACAACATGAAACGTGCCGAATGGCACTTTTTAATGATTAACCTAAAGCCATTATTTATATGGCAAGTTTTGTTGAAAAATGAGCTTCGCTCAGCAAAACAGTTGTCAAGAACATTTGTAGCAAGATCAACTCTCCCGAAAAACTTTTCAAAGGTTCGAGATTTTAAACCATGTTTCGGAATGAAATGCCATTTTTCTTCAATGCGGTTCACCTTATTTTTGGATGTGATTCATGAGTATAGCTTATAGCTTACTCATAGCTACACGGAGTGCCGATAGGCACGGCCAATATTATAACCCGGTGATTTATCTCCGGGAAAAAAGCACTCGCTCAACAAGAAACCATCGGGCTCGCAGGCGCAAGTGCAACTGAACTTTATCCGATGGTTAGTAGCCAAAACTCGATCAACGCCACCACTGAGCACCCAAATGGATCCTACATACGGTACTTTTGCATGGGCGGTTGTGTCCAGCCCCGGAGATAAATCACCGGGTTACCCCACATGGACGGCTTTGCCGCAAAATGAAGAGTGCCGGATGGCACTTTTTTTATGATTCTCCATTCGCTATCATTAAAAATAAAAAGTGTCATTGAGTAAAGAACTCCATTCATCTCTCAGGTAAAGATTGAATTTAATCGTTCTTCTTTTATCTTCTTGTCAACCTGTTAACTATTGCTCAAAACTGTAGATGCCAGAATCAGAAGGTTATATCGCCAAGAGGTTTGGCGACCCGGAAACACGCAGAAGAATAAAATTCGGATTTTTTCTCGCTATCCTGATTGCGGGAATTTACTTTACCGGAGATTTTCCCGAAAAGAACGGGCACTTCGGATTTTGGTCGGTCATGCCACCGCTTGTAGCAATTGTTCTTGCATTCTGGACACGTGAAGTTGTGAGTGCGCTGTTTATCGGAATTTGCCTTGGCGGTGTAATTGCGGGCGACCTGAATATTGTGGAGGGTTTTCTGATACCCTCGATCGGCACGGAGAGCTTTGCCCTGATTTTACTGGTTTACCTTTGGGCACTTGGCGGGTTGATTGGAATCTGGACCCG
>SLAU01000348.1 GCA_007126675.1 Balneolaceae bacterium | reverse complement strand
GCCTGATCTTCACCAAAATTGCTCACCAATTCAAGAGAGTGGCGGACTGCGGTATCAAGGTGGTTGCGTGCCTCACTGTCATTATTCTGTAGTGTGAGTTCATATTCAGCCAGCATAAAGTGTGTAAAGCCGGAAATTAAAAACGGCTGAAAACCTGCACCACGGTATCCCATCGATCTGTCAACTTCTTCTTCTTGTCCGTCATCAAAAAGACCTCCTGCAGGATACACACCGGGTACAGTGCGTAAATTATTGTCTGGCGGCACACCTCTTGCCATTAAGTGGTCTCTGCCCCAGTAACCATTTTCAAGGTGGCAGTAGGGATCGGAAGTGCTAAAGTGGGCTGGTGGCTGAGTAGTGATACATGGTTTAAAACTTGGATCGGGTTCGATAAGAGACTGCCTGTAAAAGTAATATCGTAGGCGGGGATCCCTGTCCAGCTCTTCCTTATCGTTTTGCAGCATATTCATGAAACTGTTCGACATATACATATTTGCAAAGCTTTCGTAATTAACTGCAAATAACGGATGACGGGACTCAACTGCACCACCGGTTTCGGAGTATGAGAAGACAAAATTTTCTTCAGGATTAAGAATTAAATTGCCGTCATTTAGTAGATCAGAAATCGCGGAAGCATTACCGGTGTTCAGGTATAATTTTAATTTTATGGTATTCGCAGTTCTGATCCAGGCTTCTTTTTGTTGCTCCTGGTTATTCAGGTGTCCAAAAAATAAATCAGTGGGAAGCTGTGTTGTTTCCCTGCCCATCAATGTGATACCCTGATTTAAAAGTGTGATTGCGTTTTCGTATATGGTATCAGCGGGGTCCAGTGCGGGACTAAAAGTTTCACTTCCCCCCAAAGCCTCTTCGTATGGCATATCATTAAACAGGTCTACCAGGATTTTTAAAACATATGCCTGCAGTATATTTGCTATTGCTTCGTGCCCGTCAAGATTTTGAAGTTCAGCATTCATCCTCAAATTTCTGATGTCACTAAA
Source organism: Balneolaceae bacterium (assembly GCA_007126675.1). Classification (GTDB taxonomy): domain Bacteria; phylum Bacteroidota; class Rhodothermia; order Balneolales; family Balneolaceae; genus SLAU01. Next base: position 19,177 of record SLAU01000348.1, on the reverse strand, counting down.
TAGCCTGGCGTAAGCAAGTTCGTAAATTGAGTTAAATGATTCGGCAGAGTATGCGCTACCGTAGGTATCACCTTCCATGTAATACATACGTGTAAGTTCTCCGCCAAAACGCGAAGCAGCAATATTGATATCTCTTGCATTAAGTTGAATACTATCATTCAGAACGTCAGGATTGAATATTTCGGCAGTTTCCATCGGTTCATTCCTGATTAAGTCGCACTGCGTGAGTGAAAAAAGTATGAAGATGAGCGCAATAGTTTTTAGTAGAAGTTTACCAGCCATTCTATGTTTTATATCAAGTGAATATTAAAAGCTAATGCAATGATAACGGAAAATTTACCCCGATCTTGTAACTATAATATATGATTATGCACAAGAATCGAAATAACAGATGTTAATCAGAGTTTTTTGGAATAAATTTTAAAGCTTTGGAGTTCATGCAGTAACGTAATCCGGTTGGATCGGGACCATCGTTAAAAACGTGCCCAAGATGGGAATCACATCTGCCGCAAATTATTTCCGTGCGTCTCATAAACAGGCTGTTGTCTTCTCTTTCATCTACAGCTCCGGGCCTTATCGGTTTCCAAAAACTTGGCCAGCCCGATCTGCTGTTATATTTCGTATCTGAATGATATAACGGATTACCGCAGCCACGGCACAAATATACTCCATCTTCATAAAAACCATCATATTCGTTTACATAAGGCATTTCAGTGCCTTTATTTCTGAGAATGCGATATTCGTCCGATCGCAGCAGGCTGCGCCATTCTTCCTTAGATCTTTCCATTCTCTTTTCATCATCAGTATCATTAAGTGCATCCTGATAGGAGATTTTTTCTAACTTTTCCATATGATATTCGGGGGTTAGATTGTTGATTTGTTCAAATCTCTGCTCACTGGAGCAAGCAAAAAACGTTAAAAGTGCCAGAGCTAAATACAAGTATTTCATGTTGCATTATATTTTTCTCTGAAACCCTATTTTCGGATTCAACATTCCTGCTACGTTTTCTCACCAGAAAATACGGATTAAGGTTTGAATGACCTTTTGTGAATATACGCAGCAACAGCCCAAATAAATACCCAGGCAGATGCAGTTATAAACCATCCGCCATAAGCTAAAAGTGCTACATTTGCAGCATATAGGGTATGATGAAACCAGATCGGGGCTTCACTAACTTTTTTACTGGTAATTTTTTGAAAATTATCACTTACCAGTGATATAGTCCGGGCTATTACCATTAATCCGGTATAAATGTATACGATATAGGTGAGTGACTGATTTGGAAACAGCACAGCAATTGCAATAACCGCTGTTGCAAGTAAATCAACAACTACTTGCTTAATCCACTTCATATACTTTTGAGGAAAGAAAAAGGCACCATATGTGTTGGTGCCTCAGATCAATTATTCTATTTCAATAACTTCGCGGGCTTGTAATCCTTTTTCGCCTTCTGCGATTGTGAATTCAACTTTTTGCCCTTCAGCTAATTTTCGAAAGCCATCTGTTTGTATTTCTGAATAGTGTACAAATACATCTTCACCGCCCTCGCGGGTGATAAATCCATATCCTTTTCCATTGTGAAACCATTTAACAGTACCAACTTCTCTAACTTCTTCCATTTTTAAAATCCCATCTAAGTTCCCGGTGATAGTTAAAACGTTTCGGTTCAAGGGTGAATCGAAACAATTGCGCATAAAATAGTTTGTTACAACCTTTTTAGCAATAAACAATGTAAAAGAGTTTATTGTATTGTCAAATTTTCGATCCAAATAAAATGTGAGGAATTTCTCTTGAAAGAGGGCTTTTGTTTGTGGCGCCGTGCAGATGCATCTTCGGTTTTAGGGAGTACATCTACAATATATCCTTCAAAATCAATAACATGGCCTCTTCTCATCCATCTCATTTTTTCTCTGATATCATCATTTGAAGGAATAGCATGCATGTGAAGCACCATATCAGATATATTGGTTTTGGGAATTCTTTCTATCGCAAAACGAATTGCATGTTCTCTTTCTGCTATTTGTACCTGCATTCTGCGCAGATAATATTCATCCGACATTTTATCCCAGCCTAATGTAAAATCGATGGGTGATAGCGATGCATGATCATCAAACCAGTAAAGTTTTCTTCCGATCAAGCGGGAAGAACCGGAAATAGCTGCAACCGGCGTAAGAATGTAATTATCGGTTTCAATAGATTTAGCTGAGCGCAGAACATTTATGGCAGGTGCCTCAGAAACTGTAATCCCCTCACCATGCCAAACAGGTCGTTGTTCCCATAACATATAACAACCCAGTAAAACTACAATGAGAGAAAAATGCTTAATCATTCTTGCTATTTTTTTTGAAATTTCTGCCAATATGAGAGGCAGAAACATCAATTGTTACATTAGAAACGGGATCAATTCTTTAGCAAAAAAGATACTTTGATCTAAACTGATTAAGCACGCGGTTTATTAGTTAAAACTTAACTGTAAACCAGCCTGAATTGAGCGATCAGGGCCAGGTTCAAAGTAAAAACCTCCAAATGCGTTAATATTCACCGATGTGCTATAACGTGTATTAAAAATGTTATTTACGTTGATGAAAGGCCGTAAACTGCTGTTTTCACTCAAACCAATAGCAGTTGTTGTCCACCGGAGATTCGTGAGAAAGTAGGAATCTGTTTCTGAACTGTTTTCGCTGTCTGCAGGATAGCTATCCACAAACTCAACATCGGCTGATATAATCTGAGAAGCTATTCTGTATGTTGCATTAAAGCCACCCCGAAATTTTGGAATGCCGGGCAGATCATTGCCATCAAACTCCCCATCATCAAATTTTGCCCGAAGCAGATTAACCATAACTCCCAAAGATAAATTTTGCAGGGCATTCACAGTAACTGATGTTTCTATACCATAATGGTTTGAGTTACCCTCATTTCTGAAAAAATCCTGACCGCCTGCTTCTGTCTGGAACTGTACAAGCAGATCATTTACTCTCATTCCATAAATTGTGAAGTCATATTCAGTATTGATAGAATTGATATAGCCCCTTAAGCCGGTTTCGATACCAACTGTACGCTCCGGACTAATATCCGGATTAAACCCTGCGCCACCTCCAGGCCTGTTAACCAGTTCGGTTGTTGTGGGTGATTCGAATGACGTGCTGAAGTTTGCAAATAACTGGCTGTCCGCAAATCTGTAGCTGAAACCAACGGAAGGGTTCAATGAGAAAAAGCTTCGTTCTCCGTCAAAATCATCTTCCGAATCTTCAATTAATTGTACACCGTCAGCGTTGAACTGCAGCCAGTCTGCTCGCAGCCCGGCACTTGCAGTAAACCTGCTTGTAAGCGGAACAGCAGCACGGGCAAAGAATGCCTGATTCAGTACAGTTTCCTGTTGTTCGAGTACTATTTCATCACCGCCGGGACCAAATCTTATTCGGTCATCATATTGGGCTCTGAATTCTGCTCCAGTATCAAGCTCAAAAGGCAATTCCGTGAAAGAGTACGTTGACCTGAGCGTGCCTCCAAAACGATCAAAAGTAACAATTCCAAAGGGCAAGGGGTTTTGGAGGTCGCGATATGTGCCATGCGCGGTCACATCCCAAACGCCACTATCAAATTGCTGAATGAATGATACTCCCCCCATAAGCTGCTCGAAGTCTTTACCGGCAGCGGCATTTTCAAAGTTTTCTCTGGCTGCACGGGGCGATTCTTCTGCCATTTCACTTGTCAGTGAACCCGGATGCCTCGATTCGGGCATACTTGTGTAACTTCCGATTAATCGAAGACTGCTGCGGTCAGAAAGCTGATGCCTGCTGCCAATATTCATCCTGAACAAACGAGCCTCGCTGTGATCTCTGAATCCGTCTGTGTCAAAATAAGTAGCGTAACCGTAATACTGTGACTCACCCGATGTGAAATTCCACCGTAATTCCTGTTTTAGTGTTTGAAAAGAACCGCCATATCCTCTGTACTGAATTTTACTCTCACCACGCTCCGGAATGGTTGAAAGATATAACACACCACCGCTCGAATTTCCCCAAAAAGTAGCAGAAGGGCCCCGCAATAACTCTACACGTTTCACCATAGCCGGATCAATCATATTCATTATGGTCTGCCCGTCAGCTTCAGTAAGCGGAAGGCCGTCAAGAATTACCTGAACCCCACGCACACCAAAAGGAGTCCGCCAACCAAGTCCTCTGATCGTGAGGCGTTCACCTAATGCATAATTTTCGCGATTGCTGATTGAGATGCCGGGAATCATGTATGAGAGCTGATCCATTGTAGCGGCGGGTCGTGCAGCAAGGTCTTCATCCGAACGCACCTTGTAACTGAATGCCATCGGGGCATTGCCAAGGGTAATGGGGGAGTAGGTCGCCTCAATAGTTATCTCATCCAATACCCCTCGTAAAGTGTCAGCCTCGGCCTGGGCATGTAATGTTGAATAGACGAAAAGTGATAAAATTGCAGTAAAAAAAACTTTTTTTAGAAACATTCGTAACGTTGATGTAGATTAAGCTTTTAGTAACGAACCATAAGTTAAGAAATGAAATTCGCTGAAAAGACAAGATATTTCTTTTTTTTACACTTCGAATGGATTGTATTATCAGCGGCTTTACTTCTGATGATTTTCATCAATCCTTATTCAGCCGGGTATTCATTTTGTTTAGCTGAATTGGCAGGTATCGGATTTTGTCCCGGCGAGGGTTTTGGCAGATCTGTCGCACTATTATTCAGGGGTGATGTTGCAGCTTCTTTTGCATTTCATCCGGCAGGCATACCGGCAGTTTTTATTTTGATATCCCGGATTATTCGAATTTTTAACAGAAACAAAAAAATAACTGAGGAGAAGCTATATGAACCGCGTGTTTGATCATTTTCCCGAACTTGACGGCGATGAAATGCGATACATTGCAAAAGTAATCGAAAACATGGACGAGGATAGTCTTGAGAAGTTTAAATTTGCATATCGATCGAGGCGTAAAGATCCTATGTTAATTTTAATCCTTGCATTAATTGGGCTTTTAGGTGTAGCGGGAATACATCGATTTTTTGTGGGTCATATCGGGATGGGAATACTATATTTTTTTACTGCCGGTTTATGTTTTATAGGCACAATTGTTGATATGGTGAACTACAAAAATTTTGCTTTTGAGTATAACCGTGAAAGAGCACGTGAAATTTTACAGCAAATGAATTTACGATGACTGTTTCCAGAGAATCTTCCAAAAAACTGTTAGATACGTACATTGAGTCAGAAAACCTCCAAAAGCATTGCTTTATGGTAGCCGAAGCAATGCAGGCTTATGCAGAGAGCCTTGAAAAAGATAAAACGGAAATCGAAGAGTGGTGGACTGCCGGTTTATTACACGATCTTGACTGGGAAAAATACCCTGATGAGCACCCAAACAAAGCAGTGAATGAAATTTTACCGCAAGCCGGTTACAGTGAAAGTGTTATAAACGCTGTAAAAGCACATGCACCTGAACGTACTGGCAAAAAACCGGAAACAGAAATTGAGCGCTATCTCTTTGCATGTGATGAACTATCAGGTTTTATGAATGCCGTTTCATTGATGCGACCAAACGGTTTTTCAGATATGAAAGTTAAATCAGTCAGAAAAAAGCTAAAGGATAAACGATTTGCTGAAAATGTTCCGCGAGATGATATTTATCAGGGAGCTGAATTAATCGATAAATCTCTTGCCGATCATATACAGTTTCTGATTTCCGTTTTTGGAAAATAAATTAATTTGACATAGAAACATGATTTTCAGTTAATAACAGTTATACATCTATTACTACTGAAAAAATATTCATGAGATTATGAAAAATAGATCTGCTGCTATCCATACCCAGCCGGACCGTGTTTTAAAATTATTGATTTTAATTATGCTGATTCCTGTATTAGCAATTGCACAGGATCAAAACGGAGACGAAAATGACAACGATGATGAATCTGATCCGTTTATAAGAGAGTTTGTTTATGCTCCTACAATTGATGAACTGCTTGAAGGCGAAATTTTTGATTATTACGATGAAGTGAGGGCTGAGCAGGTAGCGCGGCATCTTACCAATACCGGCCTGGACCTGGGAGGCGGCTTTGAAGCAGGCCCTTATTATTCAAATCCTCTTTATAATCAGTATCCAAATCTGTCTACATTACGATATAACCGGGTAAATGGATTATTTCTTGGCATCCGGACAGAACGGATGCAATGGCACCGCCATTCTACGTTCTTGACCATTCCGGAGATTCAGCCTCACGGTTTTCTTGGATATGGGACGGCATCGCGCGAATGGGAATACGGTTTTGGCCTTGAAAGAAAATTTGGCAAAAATGAGTGGCTGATGGTAGGTGCCGAGTTTTATAAAGGTACAGCAACTGAAGATTATCGCCGTACAGGCCTTATTGAAAATACCCTAACTTCGCTATTCAGCGCATATGATTTCCATGATTACTTTATGCTCGAAGGATTTGGAATGTATGCCGTTCATCGTTCCGGAAGATGGATAGAAGCGGCTTTTTCTTACAACAATGATGAAATTTCATCTCTTGAACAGAATACCGGATTTTCATTTTTTGGCTCTTCAGGCAATTACCGTCCAAATCCGCCGGTGGATGCAGAGTCTGACCTGATCAATTTGGATCGCTACAATTTTAGCCTGGGAATAAACCCGCGCCGTGCATTGATGTTTGACCGTTTTACTTTTTCAGCTACCGGATATATGGAACTGGCAAATAATGCCCGTACTGACCGGGATTACAGGTATAACAAATATCGGGGAGAGGTACAGTTTTTTTATAACCTTGAGCCGGGTACGGTTTTGCGATGGAGATTTTCTGCCGGCAGTATCACCGGTAATGCACCGGATGTGAAAGCTTTTTATCTTGGCGGAATAGGAACACTTCGGGGTTCTCCATTTAAGATTTTCAGCGGTAACCAGATGTTAGCGAGTAACCTGGAGATGAAACTGGGCACTCCGGGAACAACACGGGGCACGTGGCTCAGAAATTATAATTTACATTTATTGGTGTTTCTCGATTCAGGATGGATCACCTTCAATGAGGATCTGGTTAATGCAGATACACCATTCGAAGGTTTTGGAAATTTTGATTTTGATGCTGTTCAACACGATGCAGGTGTGGGAATCGGTACCGGAGCATTTCGATTAGAAGTAGCCTGGCCGCTGCGAACTTTTGATTCAACTCCTAATCTTTGGATAAGGTTTAATCCAACTTTCTGATAATACAACTGCAAAAACTGTTATATTTGTTGATCCCATTAATATGCATAAAGTTAGTTGATGTCACCTTTCTCTAAAAATGAGTTTATAACAGCCGCGATTTTATTTTTGGTTGTTGCTGCTTTTGTATTCAGTTCAAGAACATACAGACTTTATAACGCAGGCGCTGTATCTGCTCAACAGCAAACTATTTTATTTTTAGATGAAAGAACTAATCTGGAGCAGCTTGCTGATAAACTGGAAGAGCTCCCCATTCGGTTCGACAGAAGAGAGATGATTTGGGCAGGAAGGCTATTAGGCTGGAGATTCTTTCGTGCAGGCAGATATGAATTAAAAGACAGATATTCGTACGAAAAATTTCTTTCTGATCTGGCAAGGGGTATCCAAACTCCGGGCAATGTAACCGTACTGCCGGGTACTGATATCGGGAGGTTTTCAAGACACTTAGCAGCCCAGGTTCAGGCTGATTCGGCATCCATTGCCGCACAATTCCACGACAGCTCAGCAGTTGCAATTGATCTTGGATACACAGGCGAAGAGTTATTTTCACGAATGCTGCCAAACACATACCAGGTCTACTGGACGTCATCTCCGCAAAATATTGTCCGCCGCATCTACAGAGAATTTCAAAGTAACATTGAAAATCGTTTACAGGGTTTAATTGCTCAAAGCCAATTTGATATAAATGAAATTGTTATTCTTGCCTCAATTGTTGAATGGGAAGCCCGGCATGCCGAAGAGAAACCGATTATTAGCGGCCTTTACATAAACAGGTTAAACCGTAATATGATGTTACAGGCTGACCCGACAGTTCTCTACGCTTTAGGCGAGCGCCGCAGAGTTTTGTTTGAAGATTACAGAATTGACCATCCTTACAACACTTACAGAATCAGGGGTCTGCCGCCGGGGCCAATCACAAATCCTGATGAAGCGTCTATCAGAGCGGTACTTCAACCGGAAGATCACGATTATCTGTATATGGTGGCCGCTCCGGATGGGAGTCATGTTTTCAGCCGCACGTTCGAAGAACATCGCCGTGCAAGTGCTGAATGGAGAAGCTGGATCAGGGAACAGTACAGAATTCAACGGCAGCGCGAAAGAGAGCAGCAGGAACAGGAACAGAGCAGAGATTAATTGTTACTCCAAAAACCTGCGTAATCGCTGGCTGTCATTCATTCTGTCTTTGGCAGGGTTACTTAACGGCCTGAAAAATACATGCTGATTAACTCTCTTATCATCAAAATCAATCCGTACAGCCAGCCCGTCATACGCTGAACTTTCTTTCAGTGCTTTTTTCAGATAAGCAGGATTTCCGGCTCTTTCGAGATTCTGAAAGAGATAGTTTGCGGTATCAAAACCAATTTTTGCAAATTGATCGGCCTCAATACCAAAACGGGATTCAAAATCTTCGGTTATAAAGGCTACAGTTGCAGAGTCTGCGGCTTCGGCAAACGCTTTGGTGTAATAGATTTCCATGTTGCGCATTTGCCAGTTACTGATGTTGGCATCTTCCCACTCTTCACTTCCCATAATAACTAAATCACTGCCAAGTACTTCAATATCGGTCAGTAACAAATTGATTAGGGTGCGAGCGGCCTGGCCAGTGAAAGGTGCATAAATTCCCTGTGTAGGTCTGAACCCAAGCGAATCGGCAAGCTCTTCATCCGAGGTAAATACCTCTGTGTAATCGGCAATGTTATAACCAATCGCAGCGAAATCCTCTTCAAAATAGTAAGAGATATGAGCGCCCAATCTCTCGGCTTCATGCCTGAACCCCAATGCTGAAGCTGTTCCAAGAGCATTAGCCTGGGTTATTACAGCCAGGGAATCAAGCCCGAGTTCCCGCACTGCAAACCGTGCCATATTTTTTCCATGCATCTCAAATGTGGGATTAATTTGAAATGTATAGTTATAATCGATGTTGATGTCATCAGCATTTGCAAGAGGGGCAAGCATGGGTACTCTGAACTCCTCAGCAAGTTGAGCCATTTTTTTTGCAGGATCAGAAAAGAGAGGCCCGATCACGGCATCTGCGTTATAACTCCAAACTAATTCAGTAAATGCTGCTGCTGTTGTATCAGGGTTTTGCCCCGATGGCTTAAAATGGAGTTTTACTTTTTTATCTGCGTTGCGTGTGTTGAACTCCTCTGCGGCATGTGTAATTCCAAAGTACAGATTTCTTGGGATTGTAAACTCCGGAGACTCTTCACCAAAAGTTGGTAAAATAATGCCAATATTGTAAACCATTCCCTGCGGAGCACTTGGGAATGCAGAAAATAGCGGCTGCAATTCGGTTTCTGCCAGCAGTTCTTCTTTTGCAGAGTGATATGCTGCAGAATCAGGTGCCATTTTCAGGATCTCCCGAACCAGTATCTGGTAAGAACTGTCATCCAGCCGGTTACGGCCGCTTATGGCAAGATCTTTTGCAACCTGTAAATAATTTGTTTGTCTCTGGACCTTAAACCGTTCTTCGAGCGTAAGATAATTCATCAGCTGCCTGTAAAAGCGACGTGCATCAACCTGTATTCCGGTGCGGCTCTCTTCTGATAATAATTCATAAATCAGATCCAGGCTTTGAGCATAATTTCTTAGCCTGAATTGGGTAAGAGCATTTGTGTAAATGGCTTCCTGCCTTATCGTTCTGTCAGAGCTTTGCTGCAATGGTTTTAAATGGCGCAGTGCCGGCTGATATTGATGAAGGTTAAAAAAACTTTTTGCAGCAAAAAGCTGTGATCTCTCATCATCCAGCGAAGCAAAAACCTCAATAGCTTCTTCAAATTCCCCATTTTCAAACAGATCGATTCCCTCGTTAAAGCTTTGAGCATATAAGGGAACTGAAATAAAAATGAAAGCGACAAGTATCGTTAATTGTTTCATCTGCAAAACTATTTCTCTGTTAAAAACTTTATTAATACTTAAAAGCCATAGTTGGGTTCCCTGTTTATTCCCACTCTATGGTAGAGGGTGGTTTTGAACTGATATCGTAAACAACCCTGTTGATACCTCTAACTTCATTTATAATTCTGTTACTAACCTCCGAAAGAAACTCGGGCGGTAAGTGGGCCCAGTCGGCAGTCATGCCATCAAGACTTGTTACAGCCCGCAAAGCAATTGTAAACTCGTAGGTGCGCTCATCGCCCATCACACCCACTGACTGAACAGGAAGTAAAACAGCAAGTGCCTGCCAAACACTGTCGTACAAGTTAAACTTTCTGAGCGATTCAATAAAAATTGAATCTGCTTCTTTAAGCAGTTCAAGTTTTTCAGGGGTTATTGCCCCGATTATTCTGATACCAAGCCCCGGGCCGGGGAATGGGTGCCGTGATATAAAAGAGTTTGGAATTCCAAGTTCGCGGCCAACTTCGCGCACTTCATCTTTAAATAATTCACGAACCGGTTCAAGAAGTTTCAGGTTCATCTTTTCCGGCAATCCGCCAACGTTATGATGCGACTTAATAGTAGCTGAGGGACCTTTAAACGAAACACTTTCAATCACATCAGGATAAAGGGTTCCCTGTGCAAGGAATTTATAATCATTCTCTTCAGAAATTTCCTTATCAAATACTTCAATAAAGGTATTCCCGATAATTACTCTTTTTTCTTCCGGATCGCTGACACCTGTGAGGCGTTTCAGAAATATTCCGGAGGCATCCACTCCTTTTACAGGGAGTGAAAGCTGATCTCTATAAGTCTTTAAAACCGTTTCAAATTCATCTTTTCTCAACAGGCCGTTATCAACAAAAACACACTGCAGCTGATCTCCGATTGCTTTATGAACAAGTGTTGCAACAACGGTAGAATCAACCCCGCCTGAAAGTCCGCATAATACTCTTTGATTACCGACTTTTCGGCGAATCTCTTCAATTTCAGTTTCAATAAATGATGAAGCTGTCCAGCTTTGAGAGCAGTCGCAAATATCTGCCACAAAATTTTTCAAAATCGTTGTTCCCTCATCAGTATGTACAACTTCGGGATGAAATTGTACTCCGAAAATATTTTTGTGCTCATGCTTTACTGCGGCAACCGGAGCATTTTCGGTATGAGCAATCACTTTATACGGTTTGGGAAGTGTTTTGATATGATCGCCATGGCTCATCCAAACCGTAGATTTTTCACTTAGGTTTTTCAGCAGGTCACTCTTATCATCAACCAGTAAGCTGGCACGGCCAAACTCTCTTTTATCGGCTTTTTCAACACTTCCCGGTTCAATTGCGTGAGCCAGCGACTGCAGGCCATAGCAGATGCCCAAAACCGGAACTCCCATTTCAAGATAGTCAAGGTTCAGCCGGGGGGCATTAGTATCGTACACGCTGTTGGGGCCGCCGGAAAGTATGATACCACGTGGCGGGTTTGTTTTAAATTGATCCGGCAGCTCATTAAAGGGATAGATTTCACAGTACACATTCAATTCACGAACTCTGCGGGCAATTAGTTGGGTGTACTGTGAGCCAAAGTCGAGGATGAGTATCCACTCACCTTGATGATGTTGCATAATTGCCTATATCTTAACCGGTTATATCCTGGTAATCTTCAGCAGAGAGAAGAGAGTCGAGTTCTGTACTGTCTGATAATTTGAATTTTGCCATCCACCCGGCGCCATAAGGTTCATTGTTCACCAATTCAGGATCATCTTCCAGCTCAACATTTACTTCTGTTAGTTCACCGCTTACGGGTGCAAATAGTTCTGATACGGTTTTCACTGCTTCAACAGTTCCAAATACATCTTCCTGATCATAGGTTGAACCTACTTCATCCAGTTCAACAAAAACGATATCACCCAGTTCACTTTGGGCAAAATCGGTAATTCCAACTGTTACCGTTCCATCACCATTATCTTTTACCCATTCATGTTCTCGGGTGTATTTCAGTTCAGCAGGAATGTTCATATCAGGTTCACTTAGGTTTTATCTGGATTAAATTTGAATGATTTTTCTAGATACTGAGTGTTAAAATTTCCACTCTGGAAATTGGGATCGTCCATAATCTGCAGGTGGTAGGGAATCGTCGTTTTTATTCCTTCAACAACAAATTCTTCCAATGCACGCCGCATTCGCTTTATCGCTTCCTCACGCGTTGGTGCACTCACAATCAGTTTAGCAATCATTGAATCGTAATGTGGCGGAATCACATAGCCTGCATAGGCGTGTGTATCCACACGAGTGCTGTGCCCGCCCGGAATGTTAAAGGCGGTAATTTTACCGGCACTGGGTCTGAAGTTAAAAGCAGGATCTTCTGCGTTGATACGGCATTCAATTGCATGTCCGCGCATTTTCAGCGGTTTGGTATCAATTTTCTCACCTGCAGCTACACGAATTTGCTCTTTCACAAGATCACAGTAGGTGATTTCTTCCGTAACCGGATGCTCTACCTGTATACGTGTATTCATCTCCATAAAGTAGAAATTCAGATCTTTGTCGGCGATGAACTCAACCGTACCTGCTCCTTCATAATTGATCGCTTTTCCGGCATTCACGGCAGCTTCGCCCATTTTTTCACGAACTTCCGGGGTCATTACAGGAGATGGAGCTTCCTCAAGAATTTTTTGGTGACGCCGCTGCAGTGAGCATTCGCGCTCACCAAGATGGATCACATTACCGTGCTGATCTCCCAGAATTTGTATTTCAATATGCCGGGGATCTACAATAAACTTTTCTATATACACAGCCGGGTTGTTGAAGGCAGTCTCTGCTTCGTTTCTACAGGTTTTAAACGAGTTTTCAAAATTGGCAGGTTCATGTACCACACGCATTCCTCGTCCGCCACCACCCGCACTTGCTTTGATAATCAGCGGATATCCGATCTCATCGGCAATTTTTTTGGCTTCTTCCAGCGAATCTACAACGCCGTCGGAACCTGGAACTACCGGCACCTTGTTTTTGGTCATTGTAGCTTTTGCCGTTGCCTTATCGCCCATGGTGCTGATCATCTCGGGTGAAGGGCCGATAAATTTCAGGTTATGTTCGGCACATATTCGGCTAAATTCAGCGTTTTCTGCCAGGAAGCCGTATCCGGGATGTATAGCTTCAGCATTCGTAATTTCGGCAGCTGCAAGAATTGAAGGAATCTTCAAATAACTTTCTTTACCTGCGGGTGGGCCTATACATACACATTCATCTGCAAATTTAACATGCAGGCTGTCCTGGTCCGCTGTTGAATAAACTGCAACGGTTTTTATTCCCATCTCTTTACAGGTACGGATGATGCGAAGTGCAATTTCGCCCCTGTTGGCAATCAGAATTTTATTAAACATTCGTGTTTAATTAAGCTTTTTTGATGATGAAAAGAGGCTGATCGAACTCAACAGGCTGCCCGTTATCGACTAAAATTTTCTGGACGGTACCGTTGAATTCAGCTTCAATTTCGTTCATGATCTTCATTGCTTCCACTATGCAAAGAGTTTGTCCCTGCTTAACGGTATCACCAACCGAAACAAATGGATCAGAGTCGGGTGAGGGTGCTTCATAAAATGTACCCACAATAGGTGATTTAACAACATCGCCATCCGGCTTAGAGTCTGAACTTGCTTTTTCTGTTGATTCACTTTGCGCCGGCTGCGGATTTGGAGCAGGCTGAGGAGCAGCTGCAGGTTGTGAAGCAGGCACCTGATATTGCACTGATTGTGAATCAGTAGTTACTTTTTTTACTTTTAATTTAAAATCTCCCTCTTCAACCGATACTTCATTAGCATCGCTCTCAGAGATCAGATCAAGCAGTTTTTTTACAAGTTTTAAGTCCATAATGAATTAATTAGATTTTGCTCGTTCAAGATATTCACCGGTTCTGGTATCTACCCGTATTTGTTCGCCTTCATTTATAAACAGCGGCACCTGTACAGTTGCTCCTCCGGTAATGGTTGCAGGTTTACTTCCACCCTGAGCGGTATCACCGCGTACGCCCGGATCTGTTTGCACAACTTCCGCCACAATTTGATCGGGTGGTTCAGCATACAAAATATTTTCATTTTCCACATCTACTACAAGTGTACAAACCATTCCATCCGAAATAAACTCTTTTTTCTCCACTTTCTTCGCTTCGAGCGGTATCTGTTCGTAGGTGTCCTGGTTCATAAAATGGAACAATTCGCCATCAGCATAGAGAAATTGGAATTGTTGACGTTCAACGCGAACCGATTCTACATTTTCGCCTGAACGAAACGTTTTCTCGATATTTTTTTCGTTTTCAACTCCCTTCAATTTGGTTCTGATAAATGCGGGGCCTTTTCCCGGTTTTACATGCTGGAATTCAACTATCGTGTAGATTTCATTATCCACAATGATATTCATTCCATTTCTGAAATCTGAAGTGCTAACTTTTGCCATACATCAATTAGTTAAAATTTTGCTCCAAAAATACATCAGGCGCAGTTCTATAACAAATTCCTGTCTTTTGTTTCTGTAAAAAGAAAAACCCGGCAGATATTCCTGACCGGGTATTAATGAATACTTACCGAAATATCCCATAAATAGTTGATCCCAAAATCAAAGCAATGAGTATGGGGCATATATATTTAATGAACACAACCCAAACTGGCCAGAACCAGTGGTCGTCTATATTTTCGAAACCCTGCCTTACTTCAAGCTTTGCATTTTGTGTTTTCCAGAAGTAGGCAAGAAATATACAAACCAAAAACCCACCCAGTGGTAAACCAATATCACTAAATATTTGGTCTATAGGGCCGATGAGGGAGGTATCGAACGCAATAAAAAGTGAAATAAATGTTACAACTGAGCCAACAACTATAGCTGCCTTTTTTCTTGAAACCTTATGTTCATCAATTACATATGATGTTGGAACTTCAAGCAGAGAAATCGACGAAGTAAGAGCTGCAATACTCAGGAGAAAGAAAAATGTTGCTCCGAATATCAGCCCCACTAAACCACCCATTTCATGAAACAGTTCGGGTAATACCTGGAAGATAAGTGCAGCACCTGCTAACAGGCTTCCGTCTTCATCAAAAACTACAAGGCCCTGAGCTTGTGCCATATAAATAGTTGGCATAACAAGCATACCCGCTAAAAAGGCAATACCCACATCAAACACAGTTACGTAGGCAGCAGCCTCCGGGATATTTTCGCGCTTGCTTAAATATGAACCATATGTGATGAGTGCCCCCATACCCAGCGAGAGCGAGAAAAATGCCTGACCCATCGCGGCCAGTATCAGATCAGTATTGATGGCACTGAAATCGGGCACGAGATATTCGCGTAAGCCTTCTCCTGCACCGGGCTGGAACATTACATATACGATTAATATCAAAATGATCACCACCAGCATGGGCATCAATAACCTTACAGCCCGTTCAATTCCCTGGCTGATACCGGCAATATTGATGCTTATCGTGGCAGCCATAAATATTACGGCAACGATTGCGTTCAGCCAGCCGTTGTCAGTATCGGCCACAAATGCAGCAGCCCCTTCAAATCCCAGGTAATGGAAAATTTGTTCAAAAAAGTAGCTGATGGTCCAGCCTGCAACAATAATGTAGAAAGAGAGTATTGCGATACCACAAATAACACACCAAAATCCGGCAAGTGTAAATATTTTATTGCTGCTGAGCGATTTGAATGTTCCAACAGGATTTTTTTCGGCGCGTCGGCCCATACTTAGCTCGGCTACCATAACCGGATACCCGATGATAAAAACAAGTAATGCGTATATGAATAGAAAAGCGGCACCGCCATTTTCGGCCATAACTGTAGGAAAGCGCCAAATATTACCCAAGCCTACTGCCGATCCCGCAGCTGCAAGAATAAAGCCTAATTTAGAATTCCATTTGCCGCGATTGGGTGTGGTTGAAGTAGCCAATGTTTGCGTAGGTTAATTAGAGTTTAGTAAAACGGGTATAAAATATTCGCTGAAAACTAATGACGCAACTGTCTAAATAACATTCCGCTGATTTCAGGGACGGTTACAGAACCTCTGATAATATCAATTGTTTGATCGGTAGCAATTTCGCTGTTAGCAAGCAGTTCCCACTGACCGGGTGGCAGATCAACAGTTGCTGAGTAAGCTCTTGCGCCGTTCAATATTACGTAATAATCGTAATTATCTTCAACTTCATTTCCATTTATGATGAAACAGAGAATAAGCGGATTGTCGTAATGGTCGAATCTGACAGCATTGCTTCCTGCTTTACACAGAGCCGGTGAACTTTTACGGATATTTATCAAGCCCCGATAATAGTTAAACAATTGCTTATTTACCTTTAATTCATCAAAATTTATCCAGTTGGTTTCATCGTCTTTTTGGTAACTGTTGTGATCCAGTTTGCCGCTGTCAACGTCTTCGGGGTTGCCGGCTACAATTTTTGCCCTTGCAAGCTCTTGTCCGGCGTGGATCATCACGGTTCCCTGCGCACAAAAAAGAGAAAGAGCTGCAAATTTATTTAATCTCAACTCACGGTCGTTTAACTCCACAACCTTATTTCGATCTTTTATTACCGAGTCAGATAGTTCGGGTTTTAAACCAATTCGGATAAAATCTCCAAGTGTGTATCCGTCATGGCTTTCGAGGTAATTTACACTATGCTGGGATGTGTGATATAAACCACCTTCCTGATCTCTCAATGTACCGCGGAAAAGATTTTCGAGACGTTCGCGGCTGGTTTCATATTGCCAGTCAGAAAAAATATAACCCCGGTCGTGCAGCGGATCCGAACCTTTTATTGAGTTTCGAATTCTGTCATTCCAGGAGGCCCAGCCATGGTCAGAAAATGCTTGAGGTGCGTAATGTCCGCCCCATGGTTCAGCAATGAGTACTACGCGGGGATCAATTTTTGTTAATTCATTTTTTATACCATCCCAAGTCTTTCGATCCAGCAGTGCCGCAAGGTCGAACCGGAATCCATCAATGTGAAACTCTTCTATCCAGTAGCGAAGTGAATCGATAATGAGCTGACGTGCCTGGGGATTTTCCGAGCGATATTCATTTCCAGTACCGCTTCGGTTCAGAAGTTCACCTTTATCATTAGTCCGCAGATATGTGTGCGGGCAAAGATGTGTTAACGGATTCAGATCAAAAAGAGACGTGTGATTGTAAACCACATCCATAAGTACGGTTATGCCATGGCTATGGAGGGTTTTTACAAGCTGTTTAAATTCAGTGACTGCATTAGTGTTGTAGCCATTAATTTCTTTATTGTTACCTGATGCATAAACAGATTCAGGAGCAAAGAAAAAAGAAGTCATATATCCCCAATAGTTATAACTGTAGGGATTCCATGAATTTAAAAAGCCTTCTTTCGTTCTTCTTCCATACGGTGGTTCTATGTTTGCAAACTTTTGCAACGGCAAAAATTGAACACAATTTATTCCCAGCTTTTTAAGATGGGCTAAACCGCCTTTTTGATTCAGATCAATAAACTTCTGGTAATCACTTTCACCATTTGCTCCGCTTGATTCGTGGGCAGTCAGATCCTTAAGGTGTGTTTCGTAGATCACCAGGTCTCTCAGATCTTCCGGAAAGCAGTGTCGGTCGTCTTCCCAGTCAAAGTTGTCTTGAAAGATGTAAGATTTGGCTTCCTGCCGGTAATTATTTTTAACAGTAACGTGCCGGCTGTAGGGGTCGGCAAATATTTTTTTCTTATGCGGAGTTGTTTCTTGTAATTTTTTGGGGTGATCTACTCTGTACCCATACCAAAATCCTTCCAGGTTTTTATGAACTGTTAAATGCCAGTACCCATCTTTATCGGGCTCCATTGTGTGCGAGTGACCATCATTTTCATGATAGTCTTCAAATATTTCGCATTCCACCTCTTTGGCCTCAGGGCAGTAAAAGCAGAAATGGGTTTTATTTTCCTGCAGATTAAATCCGGGAGTTTGATTCTTTTTTTTCCTGCTCATATTACATTATAGGGCTGCCCGGCTCGGCATCTGTTGATACAAAATGGAGTTTGCCTTCACTATCTTCACCCATCAAAATCATACCGTTACTTTCAATGCCCATCATCTTTTTCGGGGCCAGGTTTGCAACTACACAAACCGAATTTCCAATAATCTCATCGGCTTTGAAAAACTCTGCAATCCCGGAAAGAATGATTCTTTTTTCAAATCCAAGGTCTACGGTGATTTTAATCAGCTTATCTGATTTCTCTACTTTTTCTGCTGCAATAATTTTACCGGCACGCAGGTCGATAGATGAAAATTTATTGAATGATGTCTCCTTTTTTAATTCCGGGAAAACCATTTCCGGTTCACCCGCCCTCTCTTTCAGTTTTTGAATCTCTTTTTCAACTGTTTCATCTTCAATTTTTTTGAATAGAATTTCCTGTTCAGCAATAAGCTGACCTGCAGCTACAAGATGATCATTCACATCATTCCATCCGGCTGTATTGGGAATACCAAGCTGATCTCGCAATGCGCTCATCTTATTGGGTAAAACCGGATCAAAAAGAACACTTAATGCACCGCAAATTTGTGCGCATACATACAATGTGTTTGCACAAGCCTGAGGATTTTCTTTCCGTGTTTTCCATGGTTCGGTTTCGGTAAAATACCGGTTTCCTGCCCGGGCCAGGTTCATCGTTTCGGCTATCGCTTCCCTGAATTTAAAAGAGTTGTAGGCATTGCCAATCTTCTGTTTCTGTTTTTCGATTTCAGCCAGTGCATTTAAATCAGTCTCTGATGAGTCTTTCAATTCAGGCACTTTGCCGTCATAAAATTTTTGTGTAAAACTGGTTGTGCGAAACACAAAGTTTCCGAGAATATCGGCCAGTTCACCGTTAACCCGTGCCTGGAAATCTTTCCAGGAAAAATCAGAATCTTTTGCTTCGGGCAGAGTAGTGCCCAGAACGTATCGAAGAAGGTCGGCTTCAAACTCTTCCAGATATTCATTGAGCCAAACTGCCCAGCCTTTTGAAGTGGATAGTTTTTGGCTTTCTAAATTTAAAAACTCATTTGCCGGTACATTTTCAGGTAAAACGTAATCACCATGCTGCATCAGCATT